>NZ_QCXO01000131.1:0-118460 GCF_023383675.1 Microbacterium sp. ER1 | reverse complement strand
AGCCGGGCGAGGGTCCCCTCTACAAGGACGTCATCTTCCACCGCATCATCCCGAACTTCATGATCCAGGGCGGCGACGTCGGCGTCCTCGCGCGTGGGGTGCACGCGGTTGAGGAGCAGCACGCCGTAGGCGCCCGTCTCGGGGACGACCGCGAAGCACGTGCCGGTGAAGCCGGTGTGGCCGACCGCATCAAGGTCACCCATCCACGCGGCATCGCGCACGCGCAGACCGATCGCCTGGCCGTAGCCGGCGTCGGCCTGGATCGTGGGGGTCGTCATCCCGCGGAAGGACTCCCGTGACAGCACTCGCCCGTGCGTCCCCTCGCCCTCATCGCGGAGGAGACGGGCGAGAGCGGCGACGTCCCCCACCGTGCCGAACAGTCCCGCGTGGCCGGCGGGACGGCCGAGTGCATGGGCGAGCTCGTCGTGCACCTCTCCGCGCACGTTCCCGCGATGCGGCTGCGTCTCCGTGGCGACCGCACGCTCCCGCTCCGGAGCCATGGTCAGCGACGCGGCGCCGATCCCCGTGGCCACCTCCGCCCAGAGCGCCGCGAGCGGCCGCCCGGAGACCCGTTCTAGACAATCTCCTGCCGCGATGTACCCGACGTCGGAATACAGATGGCGAGCGCCCGGCTCGGCACCGAGCGCCCGACGCCGCACGCGGGCACGCAACTCCTCCCCGCGCACGCCCTCCCGCCACTCGCGCCCCTCCGCCGGCAGCCCGGAGGTGTGGGTGAGGAGGTGCCGGAGGGTGATCCGCTCCGCTCCGGCGCCGCTGCCCACCGCGAGGACGCGCTCGACGGGCTCATCGAGGTCGAGCACCCCCGTGTCGACGAGCCGCAGGGCGGCGATGGCGGTGAAGACCTTCGTCAGCGATGCGAGATCGAACAGGTGCGCGGCGGTGAGCGGAGCGGGATCGTCGTGCGCCGGCGACCCGAGGAGCTGCAGCTCTTCCGCGCCCCCGGCGACCGCCCGCACCGACGCCCACGCCGAGCCCGGGGTTCCGTTCACCATGATCCGCCTGCGGCCGTCACTTGCTCATGCCGGAGGTGAGGCCGTTGATGATCTGCTTCGTCGCCAGCAGGAACAGCACCACGAGCGGGATGGTGGCGATCGTGAGTCCGGCGAACAGCTGCGGCCAATCGGTCGAGTACTCCCCGAAGAACCGGGTCAGGCCCACGGGGAGCGTGTACGAGTCGCGGTCGCGCAGCAGGATCAGCGGGTAGAAGAAGTCGTTCCAGACCGGCACGAACCGGAAGACGATCACGGTCGCGAGCGCCGGGCGCACGAGCGGCAGCAGGATCTGCAGGAACGTGCGCAGCGGTCCGGCGCCGTCGATGCGCGCGGCCTCTTCCAGCTCGATCGGCAGCGCCCGGAAGAACACCGTCAGCACGAAGGTGGTGAACGGGATGCCGAGGGCGCCGTAGACGAGGATGAGGCTGAAGACGTTGCTGGTCATCTTGAGCGCGTCGAGCAGGTAGAACAGCGGCAGGATCGCCAGGTGCACCGGCAGCATGAGGCCCGAGAGGAACACGGCCTCGATCCCGCGGAAGAACTTCGCCCTGGCCCGCGCGAAGGCGTAGGCGGCCAGCACCGACACGACCGTCGTGACGATGACCGACCCGACCGTGACGGTGATCGAGTTGACGAAGTACGTGTCGAACGAGGCGGTGATCCAGGCGTTCTGGAAGCTCGTGAACGTCGGGGGGACGGGGAGTCCGAGCGGCTCGGTGGCGATCTGCTGCTGCGTGCGCAGGGAGTTGTTGACCATGAGCAGCAGCGGACCGATCGCGACCAGCGCGTACCCCCACAGGAACACGTTGGCGAGGAGCCGGCCCACGAACGGGGTGTCGTTCGTGCGCCGGGAGCGGCGCCGCGGGGCGGAGGGCCGACCGGAGACGATCGCCTCGGTGGTCGGCTCCTGACGGGTGTCGAGGGCGGTGCTCATCAGAACAGCTTTCGTTCGGCGCGGCGCATCGTCGTCGTGATGACGACGGAGATGACCATGATGAAGATGAACAGGACGGTCGCGAGGGCCGAGGAGACCCCGATGGAGTTCGGGTTCCCGGACTCGAACGCGGTGCGGTAGAACAACAGCATCATCACGTCGGTGGAGCCGGCGGGAGCGCCGTTCGACCCGGCGAGCGCGAACGGGATGGCCATCGCCTCCATGCTGCCGATGAAGGTGAGCACGGTGATGATGCCGATCGTCGGCGTGAGCATGGGGAGCGTGATGTAGCGGAAGCGCTTCGCGGCCGTGGCGCCGTCGAGCGACGCCGCCTCCTCGATCTCCTCGGGGATGCCGCCGAGGGCGGCGCCGTACAGCAGGATCGGGAATCCGATCCACTGCCAGGCGCTGACCAGCACGATGACCCAGATCGCGAGCTGCGGATCGCCGAGCCACGGCAGCGCGAGGCTCTCCAGGCCGACGCCGCGGAGGATCGCGTTCACCGGCCCGAACAGCGGAGACAGCATCAGCGACCACAGGTAGCCGATGACCATCGGGCTCACGAGGTAGGGCAGGGCGAAGATCGTCTGGAAGAACCGCTTGGTGCGCTTGCGGCGGTGCAGCAGGGTCGCGATGCCGAGGCCGAGCGAGTTCTGGAAGACCAGGGCGCCGGCGAAGAGCAGCAGGTTGTGGCCGAACGCGTTCCACAGCTCGGAGGCGTAGGGCTCCTTGGTGAGGAGCGTGAGGTAGTTGCCGATGCCGGCGAATCCACCCTGCTTGGTGCCCTGCCAGTCGAAGAACGAGTAGCTGAGCGCGGCGAGCATCGGGTAGAGGATCAGCACCGCGAAGAGCACGGCGGCCGGGAGCACGAACAGCGCGGCCGTCGGCGTCGACAGCGCGATGCCGGTGCGCGGGCGCCGGCTCTTCGGCGGGCGCACGGGGAGGGTCAGAGCCATGGGGGGTCCTTCGCTCGTGGTAGGGCGCCGGACGCGGCGCCCCACCACGCTCGGATCAGGAGGAGGGGGTGAACCAGGTGGAGATGCCCGACTGCAGGTCGGCGCCCAGCTGCTCCGGGGTCTTCTGACCGAGGAACATGGCCTGAATGTCCGGGCCGAGCACCGCGGTGCCGGTCGGGTCGCCGTACCGGAAGTCGACGAGCAGCAGGTACGGAGCCGGGTTGGCGGTGTACTGCTCGTTCATCTCCTGCATGAGCGGGTCGGAGTACTCCACCCCGGGGAGCGCGGAGAACTGGTCGACCTCGTCGGCGACGAGCTGGCCGAACTCCTTCGTCGTCATCCAGTTGAGCAGCTCGGTGGCCGCCTCCTGATTCTCGCTGGCCGCGTTGATGCCGAAGCTGCCGTCCGCGTAGCCCGGGGTGACCGCGTGGTCGAGAGCACTGTCGGGGGACGGCGGGACCTCGTAGACGCCCCACTCGGTGTCGGGCGCGGAGCTCTGGAACGTGGGCAGGTCGAACGAGCCGCCGGGCCACTGCGCGGCCTGGCCCGAGGTGAACTGCAGGACGGCGTCGGCGACGGCGATCGCGTTGACGTTCTTGTCGAGGTACTTCTGCATGTCCTGCACGATCTGCAGCGAGGACACGTAGGCAGGGTCGGTGAAGTCGACGTCGCCGGCGAGTACCTTCTCCTCGAAGTCCGCACCGCCGTAGTGCGCCGAACCGACGATGTCGTGGAACATCGGCAGGACCCAGTCCTCGCGGGCGCCGAGCGCCATGGGGGTGACGCCCTCCTTGAGAAGGGTCTCCTGCAGCTCGATGAACTCGTCCCAGTCGGTGGGCTCCTCGAGGCCCATCTCGTCGAACATGGTCTTGTTGTAGAACATCTGCATGGTCTGGTACGCGAAGGGGACGCCGTAGGTCTTGCCGTCGTCCTTGCCCTGGGCCGCGCGCAGGACCGTGGGGTCGAACTGGTCGAGACCGTCGACGATGTCGTCGATCGGCACGATCTGCTCCGACTGGATCGCCGACTGCACGCCGCCATAGGCGCGCAGCATCGCGATGTCCGGACCGTCGCTGCCCTCGAGGCCGGTGGCGAGGATCTGGTTGTACTCGGTGGGCTGGAAGCCCTCGAACTCGATGGTGACGCCGGGGTGGGACTCTTCGTAGGCGTCGAACACGGCCTCCCACTTCGGGGACGACGAGGCCTGCCAGGACCAGATAGTCAGGGTGACATCATCCTGACCATCGCCGCTCGAGGCTGCGGGCGCGCAGCCGGCGACGGCGAGTCCGGCGACCAGGATCCCTCCGGTGAGAGCGAGGCGGACGGGGCGGTTTCGCATGGTGTTCCTCTCGGGTGACGTCTTCGTCGCGGCACGGGGACGATGCCGACACTGCCACTGTGGGCAATCTCTTACAAAAATGCAAGCGTTTCTGAAAATTCCTACCGAGTGCGGACCCGACCTGCCATCATGGGCTCGTGCCGAACAGTGTCGTGACAGCCATCCATCAGCGCCTCTCCGCGCTCACCCCCACGGAACGCCGCATCGCCGAACGCGTGCTCGCCGAACCGCAGGCGGTCCTGGAGAACTCCATCACCCGCCTCGCCGAGGAGTGCGGGGTGTCGGTCGCCAGCGTCGCCCGCTTCACCCGCAGCCTCGGGTTCCCCGGGTACCCCGACCTGCGGATCGCCCTGGCCGGAGAGCTCACGCGGAGCGCGTCCGAGCGCGAGCGCTTCCAGGTGTCCGCGGGGGATGTGAGCCGCCACGACGACGCCGCGACCACGGTGCGCAAGATCGCCTTCGCGGAGGCCGAGGCCATCGAGCGCACCGCCCGCCAGCTCGACATCGCCGAGCTGGAGCGGTGCGTCGCCGTGGTCCGCGGCGCGCGTCGTATCGACATCTACGGCGCGGCCTCCAGCGGACTCGCCGCGCAGGACCTTGAGCAGAAGCTCCATCGCGCCGGCCTCGTCGCCCAGGCGCGGACCGACCACCACCTCGCCCTCACCGGCGCCGCGCTCCTGGACGATCGGGACGCCGCGATCGCCATCTCGCACTCCGGCCGCACCCTGGAGATCGTGCAGGCGGCCGAGGTGGCCGCCGCCGCCGGCGCCACCACCATCGCCATCACCAACAACCCGCGCTCGCCGCTCGCCCGCGCGTGCGCGCACACCCTCGTCACGGCGGTGTCGGAGTCGACCTTCCGCTCCGGCGCGATGGCCAGCCGCATCGCCCAGCTCGCCGTCCTCGACTTCCTCTACACGCGCATCGCCCAGGCCGACTACGACCGGATCTCCGCGAACCTCCAGCGCACGCACGACGCCGTCACCGCTCACAGAATCGATTGATCATGCAGCTCGGAATCGACCGCCTCCTCCACGACGACCTGACGCAGCCGCAGCGGGACCGCCTCCGGGGCGCCCGCCTCGGGATGGTCACGAACGACCTGGCCCTCACCTCGACCCTCGCCCGTGGACGCGCAGGCCTCGCCGACGCCGGATTCCCGCTCACGCTCCTCTTCGGCCCCGAGCACGGCCTCGACGGCCGGGCCAGGGAGGGAGAGCTGATCGGGGATCTGCGGGACACGCTGACAGGGCTCCCGGTGCGCAGCCTCTACGGCGCGGACGTGCGTCCCGCGGCCGCCGACCTCGCCGACCTCGACATCGTGCTCGTCGACCTTCCCGACGTGGGTGCGCGTTTCTACACCTACATCTGGACGATGAGCCATGTGCTTGAGGCGTGCGCCGACGCGGGCGTCGCCGTGATGGTGCTCGACCGCCCGAATCCGCTCGGCGGACGCCTGGAGCAAGCCGAGGGGCCGATGCTCGACGAGGCGGCGAACTCGCTCGTCGGGCGGTGGACGATGCCCGTCCGCCATGGTCTGACGATCGGCGAGCTCGCGCGGCACTGGGTGCGCACGCGCGGGATCGACGTGGAGCTGCACGTCGTCGAGGTGCAGGGATGGACGCGCGATCAGACCGCCCTCGGCCGGCAGGAGCTGACCTGGATGCCGCCCTCGCCGAACCTGCCCAGCGCCGCGACCGCCCTGCTGTACCCCGGCACGTGTCTGGCCGAGGGCGTGAACGTCTCCGAGGGTCGCAGCACGGCCGTGCCCTTCCGCGTCGTCGGCGCCCCGTTCATCGACGCCGAGGAGTACACGACCGCGTTCGTCGAGTTCGCCCTTCCCGGTGTCACCGCCTCCCCCTACGGCTTCACCCCCCTGGTGCGGGATCACGCCGGCGAGGCCTGCCAGGGGCTCCTCCTGCACGTGACCGACCCGGCCGCCTTCCGGCCGGTGCACACCGGCGTCCGCCTGCTGTCGCTGCTCGCCGCCCTCTACCCCGAGGCCCTGGCCGAGCGGGCGCTGGTGCCGATGCCCGGGGAGTCCGACTGGTCCCCTCTGGAGAAGCTGTTCGGGGTCGAGGGCGCCTTCCGCCGGATCACGGCGGGCGAGTGGGACGAGCCGGAGTCGCTCGCGGTGCCGGACTGGCCGGGGCTCGTCGACGCCGACCTCCTCTACCGCTGACCGGCAGCCGCGCGGACGTCAAGGGGATGGCGGCGCGCGCGGCCGCCGCGCAGGATGGCCGGTATGACGGACGACGGCCCCGCGCCCACCGCGGACGGACACCACATCGTCGTGAACGGCCGGCGGTGGCGCGCCACCGATCCGTCGATCCCCGAGAACCTGCGGCAGGAGCTCGTCGACGAGCTCATGGCCGCACGGCGCGCGGTGAAGGCGGCGGAGCCCGACGCCCGCCGTCGCGTGCAGGATGCGAAGACCGCCCTCGGCGAGCGGGGTGCCCCGTGGTGGGAGGAGCCCTCCTCGGCGCAGGCCGAGGAGCGGATCGCCGCGACGATGCGCGCCCTCACCCGGAAGCGCGCGGACTCGTCGATCTGCCCGAGCGACGTCGCCCGCGCGGTCGGCGGCGCGGAGTGGCGCGACCGGATGCCCGACGTGCGCCGCGTCGCCGCGGACCTGGCCTCCCGCGACGTCGTGGTCGTCACGCAGAAGGGCGAGCCGGTCCAGATCACCGACGCCCGCGGACCCGTCCGCATCCGCCGCGGCCCCGCCCTCTGAACGCCCCGGGCGCCCGACGCCGACGGCGCGCCGTCACCGGGCGTTCACCGTCCGCGGCCAGACTTCGACCATGACCTCACCCGATCCCGCGGCGGGCGCCCCCGAGCCCGTGGCGACAGCGAACAGCGGCGCCGTGGCCGTCGTCGGCCTCGATCTG
The DNA here is from genome assembly GCF_023383675.1 of Microbacterium sp. ER1. Taxonomy (NCBI): domain Bacteria; kingdom Bacillati; phylum Actinomycetota; class Actinomycetes; order Micrococcales; family Microbacteriaceae; genus Microbacterium; species Microbacterium sp. ER1. The sequence continues at coordinate 111,327 of NZ_QCXO01000131.1, read as the reverse complement.
CACGGAGACACCCCCGCGCCTCGGAAGCAGGTGTACTCCTGGGCGCTGTGGGATTGGGCGACGCAGCCGTTCAACACCGTCATCCTCACGTTCGTCTTCACCGCGCTGTACCTGGTCAGCGCCTCGTTCCTGCCGCCGGAGATCGCCGCCCTCGACCCGAGCGACCCGGTCCGCGTCGCCGCGGAGGCCGACCTCGCCTCCGGTCTCGGGCTGGGTTCGACGATCGCCGCCCTGGGCATCCTCCTGCTCGCCCCCGTCCTCGGTCAGCGCGCCGACGCCGCCGGACGACAGAAGCTCTGGCTGGGCATCGGCACCGGCGCTCTCATCCTCTGCATGCTGGGACTGTGGTTCGTGGAGCCGCAGCCGGCCCTGTTCTGGCTCGGCGTCGCGCTGATCTCCGCCGGTTCCGTGTTCGGCGAGATCGCCGCGGTGAACTCCAACGCCATGCTCATCGGCATTGCGAACCCGAAGAACGTCGGCCGCATCTCCGGCCTGGGCTGGGGCTTCGGCTACCTCGGCGGCATCATCGCCCTCGTCATCGTCGTCCTGCTCGACACCTTCGACTGGTTCGGCATGTCCACCGACAACGGACTCGCGTACCGGCTCATCGCCGTGGGATGCGCGGTCTGGGCGATCGTCTTCAGCATCCCGATCTTCCTCAACGTGCCGGAGCCGTCGCTCGGGCGGCCGGAGCGCAAGGTGGGGTTCTTCCGCTCCTACGTTCTCCTCGTCCAAGACGTGATCGGCCTCTACCGCGACCCGCAGACCCGGTCGACGTTCTGGTACCTGCTCGCCAGCGCCGTGTTCCGCGACGGCCTCGGCGGGGTCTTCGCGTTCGGCGCCATCATCGGCACCGCGGTGTTCCGGTTCGGCACGCAGGACATCATCGTCTTCGGCATCGCCGCGAACCTCGTCGCCGGCGTCTCGACCATCATCGCGGGGCGCCTCGACGATCGCCTCGGCCCCAAGCGGATCATCCTCGGCTCGATCGGATCGATGGTCGTCGCCGGCCTCGCCGTGTTCCTGCTCCGCGACGCCGGGTCGCTCGTGTTCTGGATCGGCGGCCTCGTGCTCTGCGCCTTCGTCGGCCCGGCGCAGGCGGCGGCGCGCTCCTTCCTCGCCCGCGTCACCCCGGCAGGCCGGGAGGGCGAGATCTTCGGTCTCTACGCCACGACCGGCAGGGCCGCGAGCTGGATGGCCTCGGCCGCCTGGACCGTGCTCATCGTCTCGACGAGCCAGACCGCCTATGGGATCCTCGGCATCGTCATCGTGCTCATCATCGGGTTCCTTCTCCTGCTCCCGGTGAAGGCGCCGCGCTGAGCCCGCTCCGGGCGTCGGACGGGTCGGGCGGGAGTAGCCTGACCCGGTGACCGTCGTCCTCGCCTTCCTCGCCAACATCCTCGTCGCGATCGCGAAGACGGTCGCCGCCGTCATCACCTCGTCCGCGTCGATGGTGGCCGAGGCCGCGCACTCCTGGGCGGACGCAGGGAACGAGGTCTTCCTGCTCATCGCCGATCGGCGCGGCGCGAAGACCAAGGACGCCCGGCATCCGCTCGGCTACGGCCGCAACGCGTTCGTCTGGTCCCTCATCGCGGCATTCGGCATCTTCACCGCCGGCTCGATCGTCTCGATCATGCACGGCATCCAGGAGCTGTCCGACTCCGGCCCCGTGGAGAGCCCGGTCGTGGCGTACATCGTGCTCGGGATCGCCTTCGTGCTGGAGGGGGCGTCGTTCACGCAGGCGATGCTCCGCTCCCGCCGGCTGGCCCAGGAGCGCGGATCCTCCACGTGGGACTTCGTGCTGGAGACGAGCGACACCACGCTCCGGGCGGTGTTCTTCGAGGACTCCGCCGCCCTCATCGGCCTCGTGCTGGCGGGCGGATCGATCCTCCTGCATCAGCTCACCGGTGTCGCCGCGTGGGATGCGATCGGGTCGATCCTCGTCGGGATCCTGCTGGGCGTCGTCGCCGTGATCCTGATCGGACGGAACATCGCGTTCCTCGTCGGCACGTCGGTGTCCCCCGCACTGCGCTCCCGGGTCGGCGCGGCCCTCCTCGGCATGGACGACATCGAGCGGGTCACCTACCTGCATATCGAGTACGTGGGGCCGAACCGGCTGTTCCTCGTCGCCGAGGTCGACCTCGCGGGCGATGCGCGCGAGCACGACGTGGCCCGGCGACTGCGGGAGGTGGAGCGGCGGATCGAGGCGCACGACGCGGTGGAGACCGTCGTGCTGTCCCTCTCGGTGGACGACGAGCCCTCGCTGGACTTCGCCCGCGCGTGAGGCCGGTCAGGCGCGCCAGTTGTCGGCGAGCTTGGTGAGCAGCCGCGCGAGCTCCGTGCGCTCCTCCGGGGTGAACGACTCGAGCGCGCGGCCGAGCAGCTCGCGGCGTTCGCCCCGCATCCCGCGGGCCAGTCGGCGCCCCTCGTCGGTCAGCGCGATACGGGTGCGGCGGGCGTCGTCCGGATCGGCCTCGCGCCGCACGAACCCGGCCTGCACGCCCTGCTGCACGAGCCGGGACGCCCGCGGCTGATCCACGCCGATCGCCTGCCCGAGCGCGCTCACGCTGAGGGGTTCCGGCGCGGCGGCGAGGGCTTCGAGCATGCGGAGACGGGCCGGTCCGCCGAGGCGGCCGCCGTCGGCCATCCACGGCGGCATCCCCGGGTGGCCGCGGTGATGGGCGAAGTGCTCGCGCGGGTCACCATGGGGCCCGTGCCCGTGTGCACCGCGTGGCCCGCCGTGCTCGCGACCGCCGGGCCCTGGTCGACGTCCGCGCAGTCGGGAGAGCGCCTGCGCGATCGCTTCAGCAGCGTCGGGGGACGCGGGGTCGATCGGATCGGTGGCCATGCCCCGATTTTACATGCAGCTTGACATGCGTCTCGGTTCCATGTCACACTGCATGTACATGCACAGTGACATTGATATGTCGGATGACATCCGTCATCGGTGCACCACAGACCACGAAGGATCACCATGAACACCACTGCAGACAGCACTTTGGACAACACCTCCCGCCCGTTCGGTTTCTGGCTCAAGGCCATCGACCGCCTGATGGCACAGGACTTCGCCACTGTCTTCGCCGCGGAGGGCGCGACCCGCGGCGACTGGCGGCTGCTGAACGTCGTCGATGGCTCGGTACCCGCCCGCCGCCCGTTGAACCCGCACAAGCTGCACGATCTCATCGACCGCGGCTGGGTCGAGGCGGACGGCGACGGATGGGCGCTGACCGACGAGGGCCGCGCGGCGAAGGAGCGTCTCGGCGCCGCCGTCGACGGCATCCGCGCGAAGGTCGCCGACGCGGTCTCCGACGAGGAGATGGCGACGACCCTCGCGGCGCTCGAGAAGATCGCCCGCGCCTTCGGGTGGGACGAGGAGACCCCTCTCCCCCGGAAGCAGCGCCCCGGGTTCGGCTTCGGCCCCCGCGGCGGCTTCGCTCGCCGGCACGGGCACGGGCACGGGCGCGGCTTCGGTCCCGGGGAGGGCTTCGGCCGCGGGGACTTCGGGCCCCGGCACGGCTTCGGGCACAGCTTCGGCCCCGGGGACGGCTTCGGGCACGGGGACTTCGAGTCCCGGCACGGCTTCGGCCCCCGGCATGGCCTCGAGTCCCGGCACGGCTTCGACCGCGGGGACTTCGGGCCCCGGCGCGGCTTCGACCGTCACGACGGAGCCGAGGAAGGCGGGTACCGCGGGCGCGGTCACCACGACGGCCACGGGCACCGTGACCACGGTCACGCACACCGCGACCACGGCCGCGGCCACGGGCACGGGCACGGGCACGGGCGCGGCCACCGCGCGCAGCGGATGGCGGAGCGCGCATTCGAGCGTGGCTTCGACGCCGGATTCCGCCACGGCCGCGCCGCCTGACCTCACCTCCTCGAAGCGCCCCACCGGAACCCCGGCTGGGGCGCTTCCGCGCACCGGGACGCCCCTCCGGGATCACTTCCGCACCCCCCGAGCGCACTCGAGGCACGTCTTCGATCCCCCGCCGCGGCGACGCGAGCGCCCACTCTGCGGACGGGATCAGAATCGCCCCTCCCGAACACCCCAGCGGCACGTTTTCCATCTCGCAGGGTTATGCAGCCAGGCGGCGCGGGAGGGACGAGGAACGAGGCGCCCGGTGGAAGCGCAAGGGCCTGAGGTGACAGGTACAGGGAAGGCGCGTGCGCGGATCAAGAACAGCCCTCCGTCGCACCTCGCGGGCCACTTCTCATCCCGCACGCAAGACGGCAGGCCCCGACCGTTAGGCAGGATCGGAAACGCCGCTCCCGACGGACCTCGGGACCCGATTCTCGCCCCGCACGCAACGGGGCCCGACCGTCGGGCGGGATTAGAAACGCCCCTCCCGACGGACCTCGGGACCCGATTCTCGCCCCGCACGCAACGGGGCCCGACCGTCGGGAGGGATCAGTAACGCCCTCCCGACGGACCTCGGGGGCCGATTCCCATCCCGCGAGCGAAAGAGCGGACGGCCCGACCGTCGGGCGGGATCAGAAACGATCCTTCCGACGGACCGCGGCGCGCATTTCCCATCCCGCACGCAAAAGGGGGCCGGGCCCAACCGTGGGGCGGGATCAGAAACGGGCCGTCAACACGGGATTGCGGTGCGTTTCTGAGCCCGCAGGGGGAACGGGGGCGTGGGGCCCGGGCGCGGGACGGGGCTAGAGGTCGAGGAGGGCGAGTGCGGTTTCGGGGGCGCCCGCGTCACGGAGGCGTGAGCGCATCGCGGCCGCCGCAAGCGCATACGGCCTGTCGCTCCGCAGGAGGAGCGACCGCGCGTTGGCCTGCTCATTGAGGGCGACGAGCTCGAACGCCAGCACCTCGACGTCAGCCGCGTCGACCTCCCCCTCCGCGGCCGCGAACCGCAGCTGGGCCTCGATGTATCCGTACCAGTCGACGAGGGCTGCACGCACGGCATCGCTCACGGGACCGGGCTTGGAGTCGACGTCCGCCGCGGTCGCCGCGAAGAAGCAGCCGCCCGTGAAGACGCGGTCCTTCGAGTAGACCAAGGCGTTGTGGAGGAGCGCGGCCAGGCGGTGCGCTCCCCTTGGCTGGGCGCGGGCGGGCCCGATGATCCGCTCGACGAAGATGTCCTGAGCGGCGGCGACCGTCGCGAGCTGCAGGCCCTCCTTGCTCTGGAACAGCGTCGCGATGCTGCTCTTGCTCGACCCCGAGGCGGTCGCGAGGCGTCCGATCGTCACGCCGTCCAGACCCTCGACGGAGGCGAGGTCGGTCGCGCTCTCCAGCACGATGCGGCGGGAGGCGTCGCCGCGTGCCCGCCGGCCGTCCTGAATTACACCATCCACCATGGCCCTAGTATACGAACGACCGTTCGCCTAGTATACGGATGATCGTTCGTATAGTTCGGTGAAGGAGCCTCCATGCCGTCCGCGTCCTCTCTCCTCGTCCGCGCCCTCCCGACTGTGGGACGCCTCTCCCCTCTCCTCGCCGGCGATCTCGCCTACCGGCTGTTCTTCTCCACCCGCCCACGGATGGCCGTGCGTGCCGCCGACGCCGCCACCCACGACGACGCCCGCCGCGGGACGCTCCTCGTGCGCGGCATCCCCGTCACGACCTACACGTGGGGCACGGGTCCGCGCACCGTGCTGCTCCTGCACGGCTGGCGGGGCCGCGCCTCCCAGTTCGCCCCGCTCGTGCGGGAACTCGTCGCCGAGGGATTCCGGGTCGTCGCCTTCGATGCCCCGGCGCACGGCTCCTCCGGCGGGCGGCACACCGATATCCGCGACTGGGTCGATGCCGCGGAGCAGCTGGACCGCACCCACGGCCCCTTCTCCGCTCTCATCGGACACTCCTTCGGCGGGCTCGCGGCGCTGACCGTCGCCCGGTCGTCCGGCTCGGTCCCCGCCGTCGCCGTCGTCGCCGGGGCCGCCGCACCCGAGGCGTTCCTCGCCCAGTTCGTCCGTGACCTCCGGCTCGACCCCGCCACCGCGGACCGACTCCGCACCCGCTTCCACCGCCGCCTCCGGCTCGATCCCGCAACCGCCGTCGAACGGTATGACGCGGGCGCGCATCCACTCCCCGCCGGCACCACACTGCTCATCGTGCACGACCGGGGCGACCGCCGGATGCCCGACCACGACGCCCTCCGGCTGCACGCCGCTCATCCCGGCCGCTCCCGTCTCGTCCGCACGGTGGGTCTCGGTCATACGAGAGTGCTGTCGGCTGATCCGACCCTCGACGCCGTGGTCGCTCTCGTGACCGGGGGTCTCGACGCCGTGGATGCGCTCGGCACCGCCACGGGACGAGCCGACATTGATGCCGCACCGGCGGACCCGCCCGCCGCCCTTCGGAGCCCTACACCCGGGTCGGCAGGAAGCCCGCGCCCGGGTCGACGGCCGCGAACGGCAGCCCGACAGTGGTGATCAGCACGACGAGCGTCACCACAGCCGCCGCGAGCAGGAGGAAGAGCACGACGAAGACGACGACCGCGAGCATCCGGTAGCTGCCGGTGTCGGCGACCTCCGGGGCGATCGATCGCTGCGCCCAGTCGTCCGCAGCCGCCGCGGGCTGCTCGCCCTGGAGGATCGCGGGCGTCGGGCGGGATCGCTCCGAGCGACGGGTCGGTGCCGGAAGCGCATCGCCTGCGGCGTCCGGTGCTGTCAAGAGCCCCTCCGGGATCGGTGTCTCCGGCGGTGGAGGCGGGATGACGGCGTCGGCCGGCGGGATCACCGCGTCGGCGGGAGCGATGTCCGGCCCCGAAGCATCCGGCGGCGCCGCCCCCTCGGGCACCGCGGACTCGTCGGAACTCGTCCCGCTCGCGTCGCTCATGTCAGCCTCCGACGGCTCCGATGTCAGTCACACCCACGTCGGTGCGGTGGAAGTTCTGGAACGACCGGGACGCCGTCGGACCCCGCTGACCCTGGTAGCGGTTGCCGTAGGGACCGGAGCCGTACGGGTTCTCCGCCGGTGAGGTGAGCCGGAAGAAGCAGAGCTGGCCGATCTTCATGCCGGGCCACAGCTTGATCGGCAGCGTCGCCACGTTCGCGAGCTCCAGCGTCACATGCCCGGAGAAGCCCGGGTCGATGAAGCCGGCGGTCGAGTGGGTGATGAGCCCGAGGCGCCCGAGCGACGACTTCCCCTCCAGCCGCGCGGCGATGTCGTCCGGCAGGGTGACCTGCTCGAACGTGGCCCCCAGCGCGAACTCGCCGGGGTGGAGGATGAAGGGCTCGTCCGGATCGACCTCGATCAGCCGCGTCAGCTCGGGCTGGTCGACCGAGGGGTCGATGAACGGGTACTTGTGATTGTCGAAGAGGCGGAAGTAGCGGTCCAGTCGCACGTCGATGCTCGACGGCTGGATCATCTCCGGCGCATGCGGTTCCAGGCCGACGCGGCCGGAGGCGAGTTCTGCTCTGATGTCGCGATCGCTGAGAAGCACGGCACAAGCCTAGTCATGAGCGACCCGCGCTTTGGCCATCCGGCCCGCGACAGGTAGGCTTGCTCCACCTGCTCTCGGGCGGGTGCGGGGCTGTAGTTCAATGGTAGAACTTCTGCTTCCCAAGCAGACAGCGCGGGTTCGATTCCCGTCAGCCCCTCCATATGTGACTTCCACAGCTGATCCGGACATTCCGGAGATACTCCAGACCGGAGCTCGCCTCTTGTGCTCCCGCGGTTGCCCGCTTGTTGCGTCGATCCTCCCTGATGACGCTGATGATGCTGACGGTCGTCGTGATGAGCAGCAGGGTCTGGAAGGTGGCCTGGAATGGGTCAGGGTTCTCGGAGGAGTGAGCTTGCGGCAGGGAGGCACCCAGGCTCCCGCGCCCGAGGCGAGGTAGGGGACATCGCCGAGCTACGAGCGATGCCGCGAAGAACGCCGCATCGTGTCGCAAGGTACGGGCCACTCCCGGACGGATGGTTCGTCGCCGAATCGCGACCCTGCCGTTCCGACCCCGACGTTCCGTGGCGGGGCTCCGGGTGTACCCGTTCTCAGGCAGACTGCCCGCCGGAGGCCGAGTTCATCCCGATGTCCGACGGCAGCTGCAATAAGAATGCGCCGTGGTGTTCAGCCGGCCCAGGGATCACAGCAGTTCGGCCACCAGCTTCTGAATGCGCGCGCGGATGTCGTCGCGTATCGGGCGGACTGCGTCGATTCCCTGTCCGGCCGGGTCCTCGAGCTTCCAGTCCTCGTAGCGCTTGCCCGGGAAGAACGGGCAAGCGTCGCCGCATCCCATCGTGATGACGACGTCAGATGCCTGCACGGCTTCGGTTGTGAGCACCTTGGGCTGTTCGGCCGTGATGTCGATGCCGAGCTCGCCCATCGCCTCCACGGCGATCGGGTTGATCTGGTCGGCTGGCATGGAGCCAGCGGAGCGCACTTCGATGCGGTCGCCGGCGATGTCACGGAGGAAACCGGCGGCCATCTGTGAGCGTCCGGCGTTGTGGACGCAGACGAAGAGGACCGAGGGCTTGGTGCTCGTGGTCGTGTCAGTCATTGGTGCTCCTGGTGAGAGGCGTGGTCAGTGGACGAGGTCGTCGACGAGTGCGCGAACGCGTTGGGCGATCTCGTCGCGGATGGCCTCGACGCCTTCGCGGGAGGCGAGGGCGGGATCGCCGACCGCCCAGTCGTCGTAGCGGACGCCGGGAATGATGGGGCAGACGTCGCCACACCCCATGGTGATGACGACGTCGGCCGCGCGGACGGCATCGTCGGTGAGCGGCTTCGGGAATCGCTCAGCAGCCCCGTCACCTTCGATCTCCGCTAGGAGCGAGCGGACGTGGGGGTGGACGACGTCGGCGGGAGCGGAACCGGCGGAGCGTGCGACGACCTTGCCGGGGGCGAGCTGGTTGACGAGCGCGGCGGCGAGCTGCGACCGTCCCGCATTGGCGACACAGACGAACAGCACTTGCGGGAGGGCCGAGCCGCGGTCTCGGGTCAAGTCCGCGAGCCGTTGCCGCGCGAAGCGCTCGGTGAGAGGGATGAGCGTCGAGGTAACGCGGGCGGTCCGCGCGAGCGCGGTGTAAGACTCTCGGACGGTCGTGAGGACGACATCTGGGTCGAGCTCGGGCACTTCTGCCGCGAGCTCCTCGGCGAGGCGGGTCACGCGCGCGTCGAAGTCCGGCCGTAGCGGGCTTTCTTCGTCGACGCGGCCGGGCGCGACCGAAGCCGGCGCGAAGGAGTCCAGCAGTGCGGTGACGGCACCACGTCGCGTCGGGTTGATCCGATACCAGACCCATGTGCCGCGTCGCTCAGATGTGAGCACCTCGACGTCCCTGAGCACCTTGAGGTGGTGGGAGACGGTGGGCTGGGAGACGTCGGCGAGCTCAGCGAGGTCGCACACGCACGATTCTCCTCGCGGGTCGGAGGCGATGGCCGACAGCATCCGTAGGCGCAGCGGATCCGACAGCGCCTTCAGCGTCACGGCGACTGTGGAGGCTGCTTCCAGCCCGATGGCGTGCGTCGCGACCGGACTGCACGTGTCGATGTCCGTCGTTGCAGTGACGTTCATGACTGCATCCTTTCAGCCGCGTACGGGTCCGTGTGGAACCAGCGGCGGGCTGCCCAGAGCGAGACATACACGAGCCCGACGAGAACCGGGACCTCGATCAACGGACCGACGACGCCTGCCAGGGCCTGTCCGGACGTCGCTCCGAACGTGCCGATGGCGACAGCGATGGCGAGCTCGAAGTTGTTGCCGGCCGCGGTGAACGCCAAGGTCGATGAGCGGGCGTAGCCGAGTCCAAGTGCTTTCCCGGTGAAGAGACCGATGAACCACATGACCGCGAAGTAGGCCAGCAGAGGAAGCGCGATCCGCGCGACGTCCCACGGGCGGCTGGTGACCTGTTCCCCCTGAAGAGCGAACAGCAGCACGATGGTGAAGAGCAGACCGTAGAGGGCCCAGGGACCGATCTTCGGCAGGAAACGACCTTCGTACCAGTCGCGTCCCTTCGCACGCTCTCCGATGAGGCGGGAAGCGAAGCCGGCGATGAGGGGGATGCCCAGGAAGATCAGGACGTTCAATGCGATCTGCCAGACCGATATCTCCAGGCCTTGCGAATCGAACCCGAGCCAGCCGGGGAGGACGGTCAGGTAGAACCATCCGAGCAGCGAGAATGCGACGACTTGGAAGACCGAGTTGATGGCGACCAGAACGGCTGCCGCCTCCCGGTCGCCGCAGGCGAGGTCATTCCAGATGACGACCATGGCGATGCAGCGCGCGAGCCCGACGATGATGAGCCCCGTGCGATACTCGGGCAGATCGGGGAGGAACGCCCAGGCGAGGAGGAACATCAGCGCAGGACCGACGAGCCAGTTGAGCACCAGCGACGAGATGAGCAGTCTCTTGTCTCCGGTGACGGCAGCGATCCTGTCGTAGCGGACCTTCGCGAGGACTGGATACATCATCACCAGCAGGCCGAGCGCGATGGGAATGGAGATTCCACCGAGTTCGAGAGCGGCCAGGAGATCGGAGACGCCGGGGATGAAGCGGCCGACGAGGATTCCACCGACCATGGCCAGGCCGATCCACAGTGGCAACCACCGGTCGAGAGTCGACAGACGTCGAGTGGCTGGAGCAGTAGTGGGAACAGTTGCGGTGCTCATGCGAGGAGCGCCTCTGCGGCGGCGTCAGCCTCGATGGGTGCGGTTTCGTCAAGCGCGGCCAGGTAGTGCTGGGCATCCTGAGCCGCGGCGCATCCGGTGCCCGCCGCAGTGATCGCCTGACGGTAGGTATGATCCACCGGGTCGCCGGCGGCGAAGACTCCCGACACGTTCGTGTGGGTGGAGGGGTGGTCGACGAGGACATATCCATCGGCGTCGGTTTCGACGAGCCCGGTGACGATCTCGGAGCGCGGGTCGTGACCGATGGCGACGAACACTCCGGTGGCGGGCAGTTCCCGTTCCGCACCGGTGACGCTGTCGCGGAGTGCGACCGCCTCGACCTTCTCGGCGCCGATGAGGCCCGCGACTTCCGCGTTCCAGGCGACTTCGATCTTCGGGTGGTCGAGCACGCGCTGGGCCATGATCTTCGATGCGCGGAACTCGCCGCGGCGGTGCACGATAGTCACCTTCGATGCGAAGCGGGTGAGGAACAGCGCCTCCTCCATTGCGGAATCCCCGCCGCCGACGACGACGATCTCCTGGTCACGGAAGAAGAAGCCGTCACACGTGGCACACCAGGACACGCCGCGGCCAGTGAGGCGCTCCTCGTCTGGCAGTCCCAGCTTGCGATAGGCGGAGCCCATCGCGAGAATGACGGCGCGAGCATGGATAGTGTTCCCCGTGCCGGTCTCGATGGTCTTGGTGCGCCCGTCGAGGTCGACCCGGATCGCGTCGTCCAGGAGGATGCGGGCACCGAAACGCTCCGCCTGCGCGCGCATCGACTCCATCAGTTCGGGCCCCTGTACGCCGTCAACGAACCCAGGGAAGTTCTCGACCTCGGTCGTCGTCATCAGCGCGCCACCCGCCGTCACGGATCCGGCAAGCACCACGGGCGCGAGGCCAGCTCGCGCAGCATAGATGGCTGCGGTGTAGCCCGAAGGGCCGGACCCGATGACCGCAAGCTCGACTTCTTGTATCGACATGTGTCTATATTGACACTCATCAATGCCTGAGGCAACCGCTACGATCCGCGTTGGTCTGACACGGAAGGGCGGGGCTCCACTCATGAGCCCCGCCCTTCCGTCAGCGGAGATCAGCTGACGGTGACGGGCCGTGCGCCGATCTGGATGGTTGAAGGAGCCGCACAGCAGCTGCCCGCGTTGTCATCGAAGTCGCCGGACCCCCCGCACACCCCGGTGTCGGGGAGGACGAGTTCGCTGCGCCCGGCGGCCTCGTGATCTCCCACGAGGTGCGCGGCAACACTTCGCACCTGCTCGAAGCCGGTCAACGCGAGGAAGGTCGGCGCCCGACCGTAGGACTTCGCGCCGACGATGAAGAACCCCTGCTCCGGCTGCGCGAGCTCTCGCGCCCCCGTGGCACCCACAGATCCGCAGGAGTGGATGTTCGGGTCAATCTCGGACGCGATGCCCACGACCGCCTCGAGCGCGGGATCAAGATCGATACGGAGCTCTCGCAGCATCTCCGTGTCCGGCCGAAAGCCCGTGAGTGCGAATACACGCCCGACACCCGCGACCTCGCGCCCGTCTTCGGCGACCACGGTCAGGCCGTCAGCGGCTTGCCGGAACTCGGCGACACGGAATCCGGTCACCAGCTCCACGACACCCTCGTCGACCATCTTGCGCGCACGAGAGCCGAGCGCGGCCCGTTCGGGAAGTTCATCTCTGGCGCCACCCCCAAAGACGTTCGTTGCCTCCCCCCTACGGAGAATCCAGGTGACGCGGGTGCCAGGGGCCCGGCGTGCCAGCTCGCTCAATCTCAGGACAGCGTGCGCGGCGGAGTGCCCCGCTCCCACGACGACGACGTGCGACCCCGCGAGTTCTGACACATCGGCCGGGATGCGGTACGAGATCAGATCGGATGCTGCGGCCTCCCCGAGGGCGGGATATCCATCCGCGCCCGCCGGATTCGGAAGCGCCCAGGTGCCGCTCGCGTCGATGACCGCGCGAGCGAGAACTCGCGACTCTTGGCCGTCCGCGCTGACCGTATGCACGACGAAGGGCTGGCCCTTGCGTCCGCCGTCGACGACCTTGTCACGACCTTGACGAGCGACTCCAGTAACGGTGGTCGCGTAGTGAACCCGCTCGCCCAAGGCATCCGCGAGAGGCGCCAGGTAGCTGTCCACCCATTCGGCGCCGGTCGGGTACCCCGAGTCGGGTGCGGTCCATCCGGTCGGCTCAAGAAGACGTCGTGCCGCCGCGTCAGTGAGCTCTGGCCATGCCGAGAAGAGGCGCACATGCCCCCATTCAGCGACCGCAGCAGCAGGCCCCTGCCCGCGCTCGACGACAATCACGTTCTCGTCGCGTTCGACAAGACGCGCCGCTGCGGCGAGACCCTGCGGACCCGCTCCGATGACGACGACAGGAAGCTCGGACATCATGTCTCCTCAAATTGACAAACTTCAATATGAAGACTGTCGCCCACCTATCGAAGATTGTCAATACGTGTCACACTAGACCCGTGAGCTTGCCGACGACAATCGAAGCGACCAGCTGTTGCGTTCCGCCTATAGCGCCGTCGATGACCGTCGCGGACGCCGAGCGTGTCGCCCGGGTCTTCAAAGCGCTGGGCGACCCCACGCGCGTCCGACTGTTGTCGCTCATCGCCGCCGGAGCCGGCGGGGAAGCGTGCATCTGCGACCTGACCGAACCCGTGGGACTCTCACAGGGCACAGTGTCGCATCACATGAAACTACTGGTGGAAGCGGGCCTGGTCACACGTGAGCAGCGCGGCAAGTGGGCCTACTTCGCTCTGGACGCGGGGGCGATGGATGCTGCCGCCAGTGCGCTCCGCGCGGTGTGACCAGCGCACCGAGCCGGCTGGAGCTGGCTCTTCGTGATGCCCGCCCGTGCGGACGCGTGCCCGACCGGCATCCATCGAAAGAGGGAGACTTCCCTCCATCGTCTTGACGATGTCGCCGCCCGGCGCTCCTGGTGGAGTGACGGGTATGGCAGATTCTCGCGCTCTTCGGCGCTTTCCCGAGTGGATGACCTCCCGTGGCGGAGCGTGGATCACGCTCGGAGCGGTCGTCCTGATCATGATGACTCTCTTCGGCCTGTTCGGGTCGGCGAAGGCACCCGCCGGCAACGAGCAGGCCCCCGCGGGGTCGGAGTCGGCGCACACGAGCGACCTGCTGGCCGAGTTCCCGAACGCGGATCGGCAGTCCGTGATCGTGGTCGCGTCACGCGACGACGGCGCGACGCTCTCGGCAGAGGACGTCACCGCCCTCGAAGGTCTCCTCCCGGTGCTCGACGCGCACGCGGACGCGGATCCGACCGGGCCTCTCGTGAGCGAGGACGAGAAGGCCGCGGTTCTCGTGACGCCGATCGCGGTCGGCCAGACGAGCACCGACACCGCCGCGGTGATCGCGGCGCTCCGCGCCGACACCAACGAGCACGCACCGGACGGGATGACGCTACTCGTGACCGGCGGTCCGGCGTTCGGCGCCGATATCGCCGCCTCCTTCGAAGGCGCCGACTTCACCCTGCTCCTCGTGACCGTCCTGATCGTCGCCGTGCTCCTCATCGTCACGTACCGGTCACCGGTGCTGTGGCTGCTGCCGCTCGCCGCCGTCGGCCTGGCCGACGGACTCGCCGGGCGACTGACCGCGGCTGCCGGTTCCGCGTGGGACCTGCAGTTCGATGCCGGGATCATCAGCGTCCTCGTCTTCGGCGCCGGGACCAACTACGCCCTGCTCCTGATCTCGAGATATCGGGAGGAGCTCACCACCACGACGAACCACCGCCGCGCGCTCAGCACGGCCTGGCGCCGGACCGCTCCGGCGATCCTCGCCTCGAACCTCACGGTCGTCCTCGCCCTCCTGACACTCGCCCTGGCGGTGATCCCCGGCACGCACGGACTCGGCGTCTCGTCCGCCATCGGGCTGTTGGTCGCCCTGGCGTCCGGCCTCTTCCTGCTGCCTCCGCTGCTGGCGGTGTGCGGACGGAAGGTGTTCTGGCCGTTCGTCCCTCGTCCCGGAGCTGCCGCACGACGCGACGGGGTGTGGCGGACGATCGCGACGCGCGTCGTGAGCCGGCCGGTCGTGAGCCTCCTCGGGGGTGCGGCCCTGCTGGCCGTGATGACGGTCGGCCTCGTCGGGACGACCGTCGGACTCGACCAGGTCGACAAGTTCCGGGTCCCGTCCGAGTCCGCGACGGGTCTCGAGGTGCTCTCGAACCACTTCCCGGCAGGAGAGGCGCAGCCGATCCTCATCGTCACGGACAGCGGCGAAGCCGAAGCCGTCCTCACCGCGGCGCGCGACGTGGAGGGCATCGTCCGCGCCGCTCCTGTCGGGACGACGGACGATGAGAAGCTCACGAAGATCCTGGTGACCAGCGAGTATGCGCCCAGCACCGACGAGAGCCTGGCTCAGATCACGGATCTCCGGGACGCCGTGCACGATGTGCCCCGGGCGGGGGCTGTCGTCGGCGGCGCGGTGGCGACGGATCTCGACGCCCGTGCCGGGAACCTCGCGGACCTCGGCGTCGTGGTGCCGCTGGTGCTGGCCGTGAGCTTCCTGGTGCTGGCGTTCCTGCTGCGGTCGCTGGTCGCGCCGCTGCTGCTGCTCGCCGTCAATGTGGCGAGCGCCGTGGCCGCCATCGGCGCCGGAGCCTGGCTCAGTCGCGTGCTGTTCGGGCAGCACGCGCTCGATCTCCCGGTACCGCTGCTGGCCTTCCTGTTCCTGGTCGCCCTCGGCATCGACTACACCATCTTCCTCGTCCACCGCGCCCGGAGCGAAGCGGCGCTGCGGGGTACCCGGGACGGCATGGTGGAAGCGGTCGCCCACACCGGCGGCGTCATCACGAGCGCCGGGATCGTCCTCGCCGCCGTGTTCGCGGCGCTCGGCGTCCTGCCGCTGGTCACCCTCGGGCAGCTCGGCCTGATCGTCGGGGTCGGCGTGATCGTCGACACGCTGGTGGTCAGGACGGTGATCGTCCCGGCGCTGTTCGCTCTCGTCGGCGACCGCATCTGGTGGCCGGGGCGACCGGCCTCCGGACGCAACGCTGATGCCGGCTGATGCGTCGGGGTCGCTGTGCGTCGCTCACGCCACCGGACGGTACCGCTGCGCGACGGCGCCGGAGCGGAACTCCCGCCGCTCCACGAGCTCGAGCCGAAGACGCTCGCGCACGCCGTCGAGCAGCCGAGGACCATGCCCCGCGACGACCGGGTGGACCACGAACAGGTACTCGTCGATCAACCCGAGGTCGGCGAGCGCCGCGGGCAGAGCCACTCCGCCGACCGACAAGCCCTCCCCCGGCTGATCCATCAACCCCCGCACCGCCTCGGCGAGGTCGCCGCGCACGAGGTCCGCGTTCCAGTCGACGGCATCGAGCGTCGCCGACACCACATGCTTCGGCAGGCGATCGATGGTCTCGGCGAAGGGCGTCTCCCATTCCTCCATCCAGCCCGGCCAGACCCCGGATTCCGGACGCCGCCACGCGGCCCGCATCATGTCGTATGTCACCCGGCCGTAGAGCAGAGCGTCGGCGCGCTGCAGCTCCGCGGTCCAGAAGCGCATCGACTCCTCGTCGGGCGGGAGTCCCGCTTCGTGATGGCAGCAGCCGTCGAGCGTCACGTTGATCGCGTACCGCAGCGGCCTCATCGGAGCTCTCCGACCGGGACCGGCACCGTCAGCACGTTGCCGGGTGGCGCCAGCGGGCACGCCCACGCCGAGTCGTAGGCGCAGGACGGGTTGTACGCGAAGTTGAAGTCGAGCACGAGCGTGCCGCGGCGCGGGTCGGCCCCGAGGTCGGCACCCTTGATCGTGTCGATGAGGTACCGCCCGCCGCCGTACGTCCCCCCGCTCTGCCCGGCGGAGGAATCGCGCACTGGCACGAACAGGCCGCCGCCGTAGGAGGCGAGCCGCCACACGTCGAGAGACCCGACGTCAGGGATCTCCACGACGCCGACGCGCTCGAACGGCACGATGCCGTCCGTCCCCGTGGCGAACTCGAACGTGGCCGGCTCCGTGTCGAGGATCGGGAGCTCGAACCGCCAGGCGGGGTCGTACGAGGCGATCGGCAGCCCCTCGAACAGCGCCCTGTCCTGCGGGAGGAGGGGCGTCGCCGGGTGCCGCAGCAGCAGCTCGTCGCGCTCGATCCGCCACAGCTCGTGCGCCTCCTCCGGGGAGTCGGCCCGTCGCACCGCTTCGTACAGGGCGAACACCCGCCGCCGCCAGTCGACGACCTCGACGGCCGTCTGCGCATTCGTCATGCGCCCACGGTACGCCGGACGACGGACGCTCGGAACGGCCTCAGTCCCGGTCGATCATGTCCGCGTAGCCGTCCTCGTAGGTCGGGTAGTCCAGCCTGCCGAGGACCGCATGCACCAGCGAGCCGTCGTAGACGAAGCCGCTCACCGCACCGCCGTCGTCCGGGGGCACGGGCACGCCGAGGCGGTCGGCGAGGAAGGTCACGACGTCTCCCAGGGGGGCGGGCGCCTGGTCGACGGCGTGCACGAGCGCCGGGGGCTCCGGCATCCGCAGCAGCAGGTCGAGAATGCGTACGAGATCGGTCTCGTGGATCCGGTTCGTGCGGCGGCGGTGCGTGACGGGTGCCCCCTCCCTGACCTTCCGGAGGAGGAACTCGCGCCCGGGACCGTAGATGCCCGCGGGGCGCACGACCACCGCGTTGAAGAGCTCGACGGCCGCCTTCTCGCCGTCCCGCAGACCGCGGCCCCGGTCGGTGGTGGGTGCCGGCTCGACCCGCTCGGTCACGGGCTCGGAGCTCCCGGCGCCGTCGAACACCCCGGTGGACGAGACGAAGACCGTCCGCGTCGGCCGGGCCGGCAACGCCGCCGCGAGATGCGCGAGCGCCGTGCGATACGACGACACGTCCGGACCGGGCGGCAGGGTCATCACAACCGCGTCGACCTCGGGCAGCGGCGTGGTGAGCGGAACGGTCAGATCGGCTGCGAGCGCCGTCACCCCGTCCGGCACGGGTCCGTCACTGCGGCGGAGGGCCAGGACCTCACCACCGTCCGCGAGGAGCAGCGGAGCGAGCCGGGTGCCGAGTTTCCCGAAGCCGACCAGGAGGGTGCGGCGCGGCGGAGGCGGAGTGGTCATCCCTCCCACCCTCGCACATCGTCGCCGAGCGACGGACGTAGGCTTGATCGGTGACGGAATCGCAGGGACGGGTGTGGACGGGAGTCCTCCGCGTCGGTCCGCACCGCGGGGATCACCGGGTCGCCCTGCGCGCCGCGGTCAGTGTCGCCGTCCCGCTCCTCGTGCTGTGGGCCGTC
Source organism: Microbacterium sp. ER1 (assembly GCF_023383675.1). Taxonomy (NCBI): domain Bacteria; kingdom Bacillati; phylum Actinomycetota; class Actinomycetes; order Micrococcales; family Microbacteriaceae; genus Microbacterium; species Microbacterium sp. ER1. The sequence continues at coordinate 93,517 of NZ_QCXO01000131.1, read as the reverse complement.
GGCCGGCTCGACCTCAGCATCTATGCGAGCTTCGGCGCCTTCGCCGCACTCTACGGCCGGCACGACGTCTTCCGCGACCGGATCCGCATGCAGGCCAGCGCCGGCGGCGTGCTGCTCGGCGCGATGCTGATCGGCACGGCCCTATCGGTCCTCGCCGCCCCCGCCGTGCTGAGCATCGTCGTCGTCGCACTCGTCGCGTCGGCCGTGACGCTGCTGGCCTACGTCCTCCAGTGGCACCCGCCCGGTCCGCTGTTCACGGTCTTCGCGACCGGGGCGTGCGCGACCATCCCCGCCACCGGCGCCTCCTTCGGCGCGGTCCTGCTGGTCGGCGGGGCGAGCGTGCTCTTCGGCCTCGCGCTCACCGCCCTGGTCGCCGTCGTCACCCGGACCACGGCGGAGGCGGCACCGAAGGCACGCCCGGCCGTCGGGCCGGTCGCCGCCGAGATGGCCGCCTCGGTCGCCGCCGCGATCGTCGGAGCGGGTGTGGTCGGCCTGCTCCTCGGCGGCACCCACTGGTACTGGGCGGCGGTCGGCGCGGTCGCGGCGGTCAGCGGCGCACAGCTCAACGCCCGCGTGATCCGCGGCATCCAGCGCCTCGTCGGCACGCTGCTCGGCGTGCTGGTCGCCGCCGGGATCCTCGCCCTCGACATGCCGCCGCTCGCCGTGATCGCCGTCGTGGTGGTCCTGCAGGGGACGGCCGAACTGTTCATCGGCCGCAACTACGGCATCGCGATGGTGTTCGTCACCCCGCTCGCGCTCCTGATGGTGCACCTGGCCGCGCCGACTCCTGTCGCCGACCTGCTGACCGACCGTGTGCTGGAGACGATCATCGGCGTCGTGGTCGGAACGGTGGTGGCCGTCACGTCCGCCGCGCTGCGCCGACGGAGCCGACGCCGCTGACGAGACGACGAAGCGCCGCACCCCGGGAGGGATGCGGCGCTCCGAGGCGAGGCTTCTACTCGGCGTCCGCGGCGATCTTCCGCGCATCGTCGGCGTTGAGCACCCGGAACAGCAGGGCGGCGATGATGGCACCGACCGCGGGGGCCACGATGTACAGCCAGAGCGAGCCCCACGCGAAGTGCCCGCTGACCGAGAGGCCGAGGGCCACCGCCGGGTTGAATCCGCCGCCCGAGATGGAGCCGACCGTCGCCGCACCGACGAAGACGGTCGCACCGATCGCGAGCCCGTAGAACGAGTTGCCCGCAGTGTCCTTCGAGGTGGCGGAGTTCAGCACGACCCAGACGAGGATCAGCGTGAACAGCGCCTCGACGAGGAATGCCGGGCCGACCTCGATGACCATCGCCTTCTCCCCTGCCGGCCAGACGGCGAGGGCCACGAGAGCCGCGAGCGCCCCACCGGCGAACTGCGCGACGAGGTAGGAGACGAAGTCGGCGACGCTGAGCCCACCGCGCAGGAACACGCCCAGCGAGACCGCCGGGTTGAGGTGGGCGCCGGAGATGTGGCCCGTGGAGTACACGAGCACCATCAGCGTGAAGCCGATCGCGAGCGGGGTGAGCGGGCTTCCGCTGTTCACCGCGGCGATGATGGCGAGGACGAAGAGGAACGTGGCGACCGCTTCTGCGAGCGCCTTTCGAGGTGTACCGGTCATGATGGTGTCCTTCTGTGGGATCGCAGGCGGCCCCCCGTCTCCCCGGAACGGCCCGGGCGACGACCCGCCTTGCGGCACCGAGGATAGCGCGCGGTCGGCTCTCGCTGGCTCATTGGCGGCGGAACTGTCAAGCCCGTCGCCCGCCGGAGTCCCGGCCCCTACCGTGCAAGGATGACCGTCCAGACCGAGCCGCGCGCCGAGAACCCAACCCGGCTGCGCCGCGCCATCACCGGCCCCCTGTTGTTCGCGTTCATCCTCGGCGACGTGCTGGGGGCGGGGATCTACGCGCTGATGGGTGTGCTCTCGGAGGACGTGGGCGGCCTGCTCTGGGCACCGCTCGTCCTCGCGCTCCTCCTCGCCATGCTCACCGCAGGGTCGTATGCCGAGCTCGTCACCAAGTACCCCCGCGCGGGCGGCGCCGCGGTGTTCGCCGAGCGGGCGTTCCGCAGCCCGCTGGTCTCCTTCCTCGTCGGCTTCAGCATGCTCGCGGCCGGCGTGACGAGCGCGGCCGGTCTCGCCATCGCCTTCGCCGGCGACTACCTCAGCACCTTCATCGACCTGCCGACGATCCCGGTCGCGATCGTCTTCCTCGCGATCGTCGGCCTGCTCAACGCCCGCGGCATCCGCGAATCGATGGGCGCGAACCTCGTGATGACGGCGATCGAACTCAGCGGCCTCGTGATCGTGATCGTCGTCGTCGCGGTGTTCGTCGGCGGCGGAGGCGGCGATCTGTCCCGGGCGACGCAGGTGCCCGAGGGGGCGAACGTCGCCCTCGCGGTGCTCTCCGGCGCAGTGATCGCGTACTACTCGTTCGTCGGCTTCGAGACCTCGGCCAACATGATCGAAGAGGTCAAGAACCCCCGGCGGACCTACCCGCGCGCGTTGTTCGGCGCGCTCCTCACCGCCGGCGTCGTGTACGTGCTCGTCGGCATCGCCAGCGCCGTCGCGCTGCCGGCCTCCGAGCTGCAGGAGTCCAGCGGCCCGCTGCTCGCGGTCGTCGAGGCCACCGGGGTCAGCGTCCCGTCCTGGATGTTCAGCCTCATCGCGCTCATCGCCGTCGCCAACGGCGCCCTGCTGACGATGATCATGGTCAGCCGCCTCACCTACGGAATGGCCGAGCAGAACCTCCTGCCGTCGGTGCTCGGACGCGTGCTGCCGAAGCGGAAGACCCCGTGGGTGGCGATCCTCACCACGACGCTCGTGGCCATGGGCCTCACGCTGGTCGGAGACCTCGCGACGCTCGCCGAGACCGTCGTGCTGCTGCTGCTCGTCGTGTTCCTCAGCGTGAACATCTCGGTGCTGGTCCTGCGCCGCGACAAGGTCGAGCACGACCACTTCCGCGTGTGGACGTTCGTCCCGGTGCTCGGCATCGCGTCGTGCATCCTGCTGCTCACCCAGCAGCGCCCGCAGGTGTGGCTCTTCGGCGCCATCCTGCTCGCCGTCGGCGGCGTGCTCTACGCTGTCGCCCGGTGGACCCGCAACCGCTCGAAGACCGCCGACACGAAGGAGAGCCATGAGCACGCCTGACGACACCGCCGACGAGACGTTCGAGGAGAACCGTCACGACCAGCTGACCTCGGCCCCCGACGCCACGGAGGCCGACGCCGCGCCGCGCGTGGACGTCTCGGAGCACGACGGCAACACCCGTATCGACATCCGGGACGATGCCGAGGTGCGTCCGGGCCCCGGTCCTGGCATGCCCGAGGCCGACGGCGACGACTGAGTCCGTACACGCACGAGCGCCCGCTCTCCTCCCCGGAAGCGGGCGCTCGCACGTGCGGGGTCAGAACAGTGTGTAGCCGCCGTCGACCACCAGGACGGTGCCGGACATGAAGCTCGCGGCATCCGACGCGAGGAAGACCACCGACGGGCTGACCTCGCTCGGCGTGGCGTAGCGCTGCTGCGCGGAGTCCTCGATCCAGAACCGTCGGAAGCGCGGCTCGTCCACCGGCGACATGTCGGTCTTGATGTAGCCGGGCGCCACGGCGTTCACGCGCACCCCCGCCGGCGCCCACTCGGCCGCCAGCGACTTGGTGAGGTGGTGCACCGCGGCCTTGGAGGCGTTGTAGGCGGGCTGCATCTGCGGGCGGTTGACGATCTGGGCCGAGATGGAGCCGACGTTCACGATCGACCCGGAGCCGCGCGCCACCATGTGCGCACCGACCGTCTGCGACAGTCGCCACAAGGCGGTGAGGTTCGTGTCGATGACGTGCGCCCACTCGTCGTCCGTCACCTCGAGCGCCGGGCGGTGGATGCAGGCGCCCGCGTTGTTGATGAGGATGTCGAGACGCCCGCCCACAGCCTCGATCGCCTCCGCCGCGATGCGGTCCACGGAGGAGCGCTCGGTGAGGTCGCCGAGCACGACCCAGGCCCGCCGGCCGACGGCCTCGATCTCGGCCGCGGTCTCCTTCGCTGCGGCCTCGTCCCGGCCGTGGACGACCACGTCGGCGCCGGCCTCGGCGAGGGCACGGGCGAACTCGCGCCCGAGGCCGCGGGTGGCGCCGGTGACCAGCGCGGTCTTGCCGGTGAGGGCGAATGCATCCATGACGCTCATGCGTCGTCTCCTTCGTTCAGGGTGATGATGGCGTCGGCCCGATGCCGGGTCGCGCGGATGAGGACGGCGTTGGGGCCGTCGACGTCGGTCGCCCAGGCGACGGCGTCGGTGTGCGACCTCCCGTACGCCTCGTGGCGGGCGACGAGACGACGCAGCCGCAGGTCCTCGGGCACGTCGAGGTACCAGGTCTCGTCGAGCAGGGGGCGCACGTGCTCCCACCCGTCGGCGTCGTGCAGCAGGTAGTTGCCCTCCACCACGATCACGCGATCCCGGGCGGAGAGCGGCAGCATCTCGGCGACCGCGGCGTCGATGTCGCGGTCGAACCGCGGGGCGCGCACGTCCTCCCCCGCGCGGAGGCGGCCGAGGAGGGCCGCGAAACCGGCGACGTCGAACGTCTCCGGTGCCCCTTTGCGGTCGCGGAGTCCGCGGCGATCGAGGTCGTCGTTAGCGAGGTGGAACCCGTCCATCGGGAGGACCGGCATCCCGAGCCGCTCGGCGAGGGTGGACTTGCCGGCCCCGGGCGGCCCGACGACGCCGAGCAGGAACGGCCGCCCGTCGCGGGACAGTTCCCGCACCCGGGTCAGGGCATCGGCGGCGGTGAGTGCGTGCATCAGCGGTCCTCGGCGGTGGTCGGGCACGGATCGGGGGAGCGGGCGGGTGCCCGCTCCCCCGGCCGGTGTCACTGGTCGAGCAGTCCGGCTTCCTTGTACAGGTCGATGTACTCCTGGACGCCGTCCTTCGTGATGAGCGGGTTGCCGATGTCGACGTTCACCTCGTCCTCCGCGCCCGTCAGGAGATCGTGCACGGCCTTGAGGTTGAGCTCCGCCAGCTCGCGGGCGTTCTGCAGGGAGGTGGCGGTCATGGTGCCGGCCTCGATCAGCAGGACGGCCTCGGGGGTGCCGTCGACGCCGTAGGCGAGGATGCCGTCGAAGCCGCCCTTGCCCTTCACCGCCTCCAGCGCACCGGAGGCCATGTTGTCGTTCATCGAGATGATCGCGTCGATGTCGGAGTTGGCCAGCGACCAGTCCTCCATCAGGGTCATCGCCTCGTCCTTGTTCCAGTTCGCGATGTCCTCGGCGACGATGGTCACGTCGGGACGCTCGGCGAAGAACTCCTTCTCCCAGGCGTCGCGGCGAGCCGTGCTGTGGAAGTTGCCGGCCGGGCCGTTCAGCACCACGACGTTGGCCCCGTCCGGGATCTGCTCCACCGCGAGCTCGGCGACGACCGCGCCCTGCTTGTAGGGGTCGGCGTCGACCGAGTCGCCACCGGTCAGGCCCTCCACGCGCGGGTTGGTCGTGATGGTCACGATGCCCGCGTCGATGGCCTGCTGGATGTACGGCAGCTGTGCGTCGGCGTTGTTGGCCTGGACGATGATCGCGTCGAACTTGTTCGCGATCGCGTTCTCGATCATCTTGTTCTCGATCTCGTCGTCGGCCTGGCCGTCGAAGACCTCGAGGGTGATGTCGTCGTACTCGCCGGCGGCCGTCTTCATCTCGTTCGCGAGCCAGGCGGCGAACGAGTCGGCCTGCGCACGGGCGATGTACGCGACGCGGTACTCGTCCTTGTCCTCGGAGCCACGGCCTCCGCCGTTCCCGGTCGGGTTCCCGGTGGTGACGGCGCAGCCGGCGAGGCTGATCGCCGCGGCGGCAGCGGCGCCGAACGCGATGATCCTGCGGGTAAGACTCTTCATTGTCTTCTCCTGTTTCTCTAGGTGGGGTGAAGCGGTCGGGTGGGCGCGGTCAGGACGACGTCCTGCCGCCTCCCGGGTCGGATGCGGATGCGGATGCTCCGACAGGGAAGGGATCGCCCTTCGCGTCGGACTTGAGGATCGTGGTCTTGGCCTTGCCGCGCTTGCTGAACACGTCGTAGGCGACGGCGACGACGATGATCGCGCCCATCACGATCTGCTGGATGTACGAGCCGATCCCGATGAGGTTCATGATGTTGCCGAGGATGCCGACGATGAGCGCACCGGCGAGGGTGCCCATCACGGTGCCGACGCCGCCGGAGAAGCTCGTGCCACCGATGATCGGGGCGGTGATGGCCTGCAGCTCGTAGCCGACGCCCGCGTTGGGGAGACCGGCGTTGACGCGGGACATGAAGATGACACCGGCGATGCCGACCAGGGCGCCGTTCACGAGGAACGCCTGGTACTTCACGCGCTCCACGGAGATTCCGGCGGCGCGTGCCGCCTCCTCGTTGCCGCCCACCGCGTAGACCGAGCGGCCGTACCTGGTCTGGTTCATGAGATACCAGATCACGATCGTCACGCCGATCAGCACGAGCACCGGGATCGGCAGCCAGCCGAGGTTGCCCTGGCCGATGAGGATGAAGTCGCCCAGCTGGAGGACGTTCTGCCCCTGGGTCAGCTCCAGCACCGCGCCGCGGGCCATCAGCATCATCCCGAGCGTCACGATGAACGCGGGGGTCTTCAACGTCGCGACGAGGAAGGCGTTCACCAGGTTGCACAGCATGCCGATGAGGATGCCGGCGAGGATCGCGAGCAGCAGGTTGCCCGTCGACTTGTAGACCAGCACCGACACGACACCCGCGAACGCCATGACGGCGCCGGCGGACAGGTCGATCATGCCGCCGATGATCAGCGTCATCGCGCCGAAGGCGAGGATCGTGATCACCGCGACCTGGCGCAGCACGTTGAAGATGTTGTCCGAACTCAGGAAGTTCGGGCTCAGGAAGCTCGCCGCGACGATCACCACCAGCAGGATGATGTAGATCGAGAAGCGGTTCACCTCGAGTCTCTTCAGTGTCTGGAGCATTGTCATGCCACCTCGATTTCATTCATGGCGTAGGTGAGGATGGTTTCCTGCGAGAACTGATCGGGCGTCAGCTCCGCGGTGAGGCGTCCGGCCGACATCACGTAGATGCGGTCGCACATGCCGATGAGCTCGGGGAGCTCGGACGAGATCATGAGGATGCCGCGTCCCTGGCGGGCGAGCTCGGTCATGATCTTGTAGATCTCGAACTTCGCGCCCACATCGATGCCGCGCGTCGGCTCGTCGAGGAGGAGCACCTTCGGATCGGCGATCAGCCAGCGGGCCAGGAGCACCTTCTGCTGGTTGCCGCCGCTGAGGTTCGCGATGCGCGTCTGCAGGCTCGGCGCCTTGACGTTCATCTTCCGGAAGTACTCGGTGACGAGCTCCTCCTCCTCCCGACGCCGGGCGAAGCCGCCGTGGATCACCTTGCGGAGGCTGGCGAGGGTGGCGTTCTTCATGATGCTCAGCTGCGGGACGATCCCCACCAGCCGGCGGTCCTCGGACAGCATCGCGACGCCCGCCTTGATCGCCTGGGTCGGGTTCTTGATCTTCACGGTCTGCGTGTCGACCTCGATCTCCCCGGCGTCCAGCTTGTCGAGGCCGAACACGGCGCGGATGACCTCGCTGCGCCCGGCGCCGATGAGCCCGGCGAGCCCGACGATCTCGCCGGCGCGGATGTGCAGGTCGATGTCCTCGAACATGTGCTCGGCGGACAGCCCGGTGGCCCGGAAGACCGTGTCGCCGATCTCGACGCGCTCCTTCGGGTAGGACTGGTGGTCGAGGTCACGGCCCACCATCTGCGCGATCACCTGGCTCGACGTGATCTCGGAGGCCGGCTGCGAGCTCACCACCGTGCCGTCCCGCAGCACGCTGATGTCGTCGGCCAGCTCGAAGACCTCGTCCATCTTGTGCGAGATGTAGATGATCGACTTGCCCTGGGCGCGCAGGTCGCGGATCTTCGCGAACAGCGACTCGACCTCCTTGTGCGCGATCGCCGAGGTCGGCTCGTCCATGATCAGCACGTCCGCGCTGTGGTACACGGCGCGGAGGATCTCGAGCGTCTGGATCTCCGACACGGTGAGGGTGCCGAGACGGCGGTTGATGGAGAAGTCGAGCCCCTCCTCTGCGAGGATGCGCCGGGCCTCGCTGCGGATGAACCGCCAGTCGACCTTGCCGAACTTCATCGGCAAGCGGCCCAGGAAGAAGCTCTCGGCGATGGTCATGCCGGGCACGTAGTTGAGCTCCTGCGAGATCATCGCGATGCCGCGGGCGCGGGCGTCGATGGGGTTCTTGATCCGCACCTCCTCGCCGCGCACCCGGATGGTCCCGGCGTCGGGCTGGTAGATGCCGTTGATGATCTTCATCAGCGTCGACTTGCCGGCGCCGTTCTCTCCGCACAGGGCGTGGACGGTGCCGGGACGCACGTCGAACGAGACGTCGTCCAGGGCCTTCACCCCGGGGAACGACTTCGAGACGCCCTCGACCGAGAGCAGGGCCTCGGTCATGACGCCGCCTTCACGGCGGGCTCGTCGACGCGCCGGACGCGGGGCAGGACGATGCGCTTGAGGGAGTCGATCGATCCCTCGCCCGACAGCGCCTCCTCCACCTGCTCGATGCCGTAGACGTGGGTCACGAGCGAGTCGAGCTCCACCTGACCGGATTCGAGGAGCGCGCGGGCGATGGGCCACGTGCCGGTGTACCGGAAGATGCCGGTGACGTTGAGCTCGCGCATGGCGACCTCGGGCACCGACAGCGGGAACTCGTCGGCGCTGCCCACGAGCACGACCGTGCCGCCGGCCCGGGTGGAGCGGATGCCGTTGACGATGGCGGGCGTCGCGCCGGAGGCGTCGATGAACACGTTCGCCTTCAGCTCCACCGTGGAGTCGGCGGCCGGATCGATCGTGCGCGCACCGTACGACGCGGCGAGCTCGCGGCGGGCCGGGTTGATGTCGGCGATCACGACGTCGACCGCACCGAACGCCTTCGCGACCTGCGCCGTGATGATGCCGATGGGACCGCCTCCGGCGATCAGCACGGTGTCGCCGACCTTGATGCCGCCCTTCTGCGCGGCCGCGATCCCGACCGACAGCGGCTCCATGAGGGCGGCGGCGTGATCGCTGATCGAGTCGGGGACGTCGTAGGCGAAGTCGTCCTGGATGAGCACGTAGTCGCAGAACGCACCGTCCACGGGCGGGGTGGCGTAGAAGGCCATCTGCGGGCAGAGGTTGTAGTCGCCCGCCCGGCAGAAGTCGCAGCGGCGACAGGGCCGCTGCGGCTCGATGGCGACGCGCCGGCCGATCCGCGCCGGCTCGACGTCCGCACCCACCGCGACGATTCGTCCGCTCACCTCGTGGCCGAGGATGAGCGGGCTGTCGACGACGTACGGGCCGATGCGGCCGTGCTCGTAGTAGTGCACGTCGGAGCCGCAGACGCCGACGCTGGCGACCTCGATCAGCACCTCATCGGCCGCGGGGACCGGGACGGGGCGCTCCTCGAGCGCCAGGTCCTTCACCCCCCGCAGCACGCTGGCGGTCATGGTGGTGGGGATCTCCGTCATGGGTGTCCTCTCTCTCCTGTGGAAGCGGGCATGCGTCCGCCTAGAACCGTTGGCCGTCGGCCTGGAGCTCGGCGAGCTCGAGGTAGCGGTCCGCGATGTCGGTGCGATCGGCGGCGGGGGCGGTGACGGAGGTGACCTCCGGCCGCCACTCCGCGGTCACGGCGGCGACCGTGGTCCCGCGCCACACGGCCGCGGCCTGCACGGCGGCGCCGCGGGCGGTGCCCTCGGGCGCGTCGACGGTGTGCACCGGGCGACCCGTGAGGTCGGCGATCACCTGCCGGTAGGCGAGCGACCGCGCGCCGCCACCGATGGCGATGGTGTTCCCCGTCACCGCGATGCCGAGGTCGGCGAGGGCCCGCTCGCCGCGGACCAGGCCGAGCACGACGCCCTCGAAGGCGGCGAGGGCGAGCTGCTCGCGGCTCGTCGCGGTGGTGAGTCCGGCGAGCATGCCCCGCGCGGCGGGGAGCCGCGGCGAGCGCTCCCCGTCGAGGTAGGCGGCGAGCACGGGACGCTCGGGATCGAGCGGCGCGTCGAGGGCGAGGGCCGTCAGCGTCGCATGGTCGACGGCGAGCAGCCCGGCCATCGTGTCGGTGACCTTGGTGGCGTTGAGCGTGCAGACGAGCGGCAGGTACCCGCCGGTGACGTTGGCCACGCCGTCGACGGCTCCGCGGGGGTCGACGACCGGGTCGGGCGTGGTGGCGAATACCACGCCGGAGGTGCCGAGGCTGTAGGCGATGTCGCCGGTGCCGAGACCGATGCCCTGCGCCGCGAGGTGCTGGTCGCCTCCGCCCGCGCTGACGACGGCCGCAGGATCGATGCCCAGCGCCGCGGCGGCCTCGGGGAGGATGCGTCCGGCGGCCTCGTCGGGTCCCAGGACCTCGGGCAGCAGGGCCGCCCAGTCGCGGGGTCCTACGAACTCGTCCAGGATGTCGGTGCGCCACCGCCCTGCGGCGGCCGCGTAGTAGCCGGTGCCCGACGCATCGGAGCGGTCCGTGACGTGACGGCCGGTGAGGCGGAAGGTCAGCCAGTCGTGCGGCACGGCGAGGTGGCGGGTACGGCCCCACGTCTCGGCATCCGTCTCGGCGAGCTGGACGAGCTTGGGCAGGGTGAGCGCCGCCGACGGCACGATGCCGATCTCCTCGGCCCACCAGGATGCGGGGCGGGCCTGGACCAGCGCGGCCGCCTGACCGGCGGAGGTCGTGTCGTTCCACAGGCGCGCGGGACGCAGCACCCCTCCGTCGGCATCGGAGACGACGAGTCCGTGGCACTGCGCTCCGACGCCGACGCCGACGATGCGGACGTCGTGGTCGGCCCGCGCCTCGGCCATGGCGAGGACGAGCGCCTCCCACCACGCCTGGGGGTCCTGCGCGCTCACGGGCGGGTGGGTGATCGGGTGCGGCGCCCGACCGGTGCCGATGAGGGCTCCAGTCGTGGCGTCCCTGAGCTCGACGGTGCAGGACTGCGTCGAGCTGTCGACTCCGGCGACGACGTCGATCATCGCGCACCTCCGCCGGGAGCGGGGATGACGATGCGCGCCGGGTCCGACGGCAGGTCCTCGAGGCGACCGACCGCACCGGCGGGGTGCGTGGTCATGAACTCCGCCCACGTGTACCCGCGGCCGCGCATGAGCACCTCGGCGAGCGCGTCGCCCCAGGCGGACTGGGCGATGGTGATGCCGGTGGCCACGATGCCGCCGATGTCGGCGGAGGGCGACACCGCGACGGCCACGCTGTGGTCGGCGAGCTGTGCCAGCGGGGTCGTGTGGCTCCGGGTGAGCGCGATGACACGGGCACCGCGACCGCGGGTGATGCGGGCGAGCTGCACGACCTCGTCGGAGGCCCCGCCGTTCGAGATGAGCAGGACGATGTCGTCGGCCGTGATCGCTCCGGACGCGCCGTGAAGGCCGTCCATCGGGGAGAACGGCAGTGCGGGAGTGCCGGTGACGGACAGGATGTGCGCCATGCGACGGGCCACGGTGCCGGACGTCCCCGAGCCGCCGACGAAGAGCTTGCCCGTACCGGCGAGGATCAGCGACGCGGCAGTCACGAGGGTGTCGTCGAGCGTGTCGATGAGCGCCGTCACGGCATCGGCCTCGGCCCGCAAGCGCTCGCGCGCCACCGCCAGGATGTCGTCATTGACCGTCAACACGTCTCCTTTGATCGCGCGTGAAGATTCACTTCGCTCATCTGTGATGCTTGGATGTACGTTTGAGCATAGGAAAGCGGTCGGAGCCGGAGGAAGGCAGAATCACATATGTCACAATTTCGTGATTTCAGCGCTCAAACGAGCGATGTGCCCAAGGGCCTGGAACACGAGCGCGCACTGATAGCGGCGGTGGCCAGGGCGCACTATCTGGAGGATCGATCCCGGGTCGAGATCTCCGATGCCCTCGGTATCTCCCGCTTCAAGGTGGCCCGGCTGCTCGCTCGCGCCAAGGAGGAGGGCGTGGTCACGATCGAGATCCACGACTGGGGCCTGCCGGACGTCGAGCTCAGTCAGCGCCTGCAGGACAAGCTCGGCCTCGAGAACTGCCTCGTCGTCCGTTCCCATGGCGACGACGACGACGTCCGCCGCCAGATCGGCGCTGCCGCGGCTCGCGCTCTCAGCGACACCCTCCATGAGGACGAGGTGCTGGGCGTCACCTGGGGGCGCACGCTCACGGCCACCGCGAGCCAGTTCGCCCATCTGCCGCGCCTGTCGATCGTGCAGCTCACCGGCGTGGTCGCCGGCGATCTCGCCTCCTCCCCCATCGAGGTTGTCCGACAGACCTCGCGGCGCGCGGGCGGCGCGGTCTACCCGATCTTCTCGCCGCTCATCGTCGGGGATCGCGAGACCGCGGCGAGCCTGCGCAATCACCCCGACATCCGCTCCGCGATGGACCTGTTCCCCTCCGTCACGACAGCCCTGCTCTCGGTCGGCGCGTGGGACCCGCCCGTGTCGCAGGTGCGGGACGTGCTCCCCATCGACGATCTGGCGAATGCCCTGAAGAAGGGATGCGTGGCCGATATCGCAGGGATCCTCATCGGCAGCGACGGCACCCCGGTCGACGAGGAGTTCCAGGACCGCTGCGTGAACATCTCCTACGCCGAGCTGCAGAAGGTGCCCCGCGTCGTCGCGGTGGCGGGCGGCGCCGCCAAAGCCGACGCGATCCGCACGGTCTCCCGGGTAGGCCTCATCACCGAGCTGTTCACCGATCACGCGCTCGCCCAGGCCGTGCTCGCGGAGGAGGCGTGATCCAGGTCGCCGGGTCGCTGTGGTCGGTGCCCGCGACCGAACGACGGGCGACCGCCGAGCGGCTGCGGGCGGCCGGACTGCGCCGCCTGCACTGGGACACGACCGACGGACGGTTCGCCGCGGCAGGCGGCTTTCGCCCCGAGGAGGCGGCGACCCTCGCCGCTGAGACCGGTCTGACGGCGGAGGCACACGTCATGGCGCGGCGTTCGGCGGTGGAGGTCGATCCGTGGACCGATTTCTGCGACCTCGTGATCGTGCACGTCGAGAGCGACGACTGGGAGGCCGCCGTCGATCGCATCGCGCGGCGCGGCGGCACGCCCGGCCTGGCAGTGTCACCGCAGACGCCGGCGACGAGCGTGCCGGCGGACATGGCGGTGCTCTGCATGTCGATCGTGCCGGGTCAGGCCGGCAGTGCCTTCGACCGCGCCGTCCTCGCCAAGGTCACCGCCCTGCGGGAATCCTCGCCGTCGCGTCGCATCGGCGTCGACGGCGGCGTGCGCCGGGCTGACGCCGCAGCCCTCGCCGCGGCGGGGGCGGACTGGGTCGTCGTCGGCACCGATCTCGTCGGCGACCGGACCGCGGCCTGGGCCGACATCCTCGCCTGATCGCGGTCAGGCGGCCGGAGGCAGATCCCGCCCCAGCGCCCGCGCCGCCTGACGGGCCATGCCCCACGCCACGTACTCGCCGGGCGGCGGCGCGTCGATCGGGATGTCGAGGATCAGCGGCGCGATCGCCCGCACCGCCGCCGACCGCGCACCGCCGCCGATGAGTATCCCGCGTTCAGCCGGCACCCGGAGGTCCCGGATGGCGTCGAGGCCGTAGCGCAGACCGCCGAGCACCCCTTCGAACGCCGCGCGGGCAAGGTTCTCCCGCGTCGTCGACCCGAGTGTCATGCCGAAGAGCGTCCCGGTCGCATCCGGGAGGTTCGGCGTGCGCTCTCCCTCAAAGTACGGTTCGAGCATCAGTCCGCCCGCGCCGGGCTCCGCGGCGAGGGCGAGTCGGCCGAGCCCATCGTGGTCGACGCCGAGAAGGGCCGCGACCACGTCGAGCACCCGGGCGGCGTTCACCGTGGCGACGAGGGGCAGATGGCCGCCGGCCGCATCCGCGAAGCCCGCCACAGTTCCGGTGGGATCGACCGTGCGGTGCGCACTCGTGGCGAAGACGGTGCCGCTCGTGCCGAGCGAGAGCACCACGTCGCCGACGCCCGCGCCCAGACCGAGCGCCGCGCCGGCGTTGTCCCCGGACCCGGAACCGACCGGGCGCCCCCGGGCGTCGTCGACGGCTGCGTCGTGCGCGAGCACCCGCGGCAGGATCGCATCCTGTCCGAGCGCCGCGCAGAACAGTTCGCGGTCGTACCCGGCATCGGTCCAGTACCCGGTGCCGGACGCCTCCGAGCGATCGGTGACGAGCTCTTCCAGCACGGCGCCGCGCTCGCTCTCCGGTCCGAAGCCGCGCAGGCGCCACGTGAGCCAGTCGTGCGGGAGCGCCACCGAGGCCACCCGGCGCGCGTTCGCGGGCTCGTGCTCCCGCAGCCAGCGCACCTTGGTGAGCGTGAAGGAGGGCACGGGCACGAGTCCCGTACGCGCGGCGAGAACCGCGGCACCGTGCTCGGCGATGAGCGCGGCGGCGGCGTCGGCCGAGCGCAAGTCATTCCACAGCAGAGCAGGCCGGACGACCCGGCCCTGTGCGTCCAGCGCGACCATTCCGTGCTGCTGACCGCTGATCGCCCAGGCCTCCACGTCGTCGAAGCCGCCTGCGACTGCGATCGCCGCCTGCAGAGCACGCCACCACTCCTCGGGATCGACCTCGGTCCCCGGCGGGTGGGGAGCGCGACCCTCCCGGATCACCCGGCCGGAGACCGCATCGACGATGACGACCTTGCAGGACTGCGTCGAGGAGTCGATTCCCGCCACGAGTTCCATGGTGCGATCATCCCATGCCCGACCTCACCGCCCGTCGCGACGGCCGCGACCCGGGTCCCGCTGCGGACCGGCTTACAGCCAGCCCTTGCGCTTGAAGGCCGCGTACAGCCCGACCCCCATCGCGACCATGAGCAGCACCGCCATCGGGTACCCGAACACCCAGTGCAGCTCGGGCATGTGGTCGAAGTTCATGCCGTAGACCGTGCCGACGAGCGTCGGGGCGAAGAGGATCGCGGCCCAGCCGGAGATCTTCTTCACCTCGTCGTTCTGGCGGATGCTCAGCTCCGTCATCCGGCGCATCTCGTCGTTCTGGCGCCGCGCGACGATGGTCGACTCGACCGTGAGGGCGTTGTCGAGCACGGAGCGGAAGGTGGCCGCCTTGTCGCTCACGCGCAGGGTGTGGTCGAGCACGTCGCGCAGGTACCGTTGGAGCTCCTCGCTCACGCGGTACTTCTCGGAGCCGCGCAGCAGCGCCTCCAGCATGCCGGCCAGCGGCTGGGTCGCCCGCTGGAAGTCGATCACCTCGCGGCCGAGGTCGTAGATCCGCTGGGTCGCGTCGGCGTCCTCCTCGAAGAGCTGACCCTCGATCTCGTCGATGTCGTTCTCGAGACCGGCCAGGACCGGGGAGTACTCGTCGACCACCTCGTCGAGGATCGCGTAGAGCACCGCCTCGGGACCGTGGGCGAGCAGCGCCGGGTCGGCCTCGAGCCGCCGCCGCACGCGGCCGAGGTCGGGCGACTCCGCATGACGGATCGTCACGACGAAGTCCGGCCCGACCAGCACGTGCACCTCGCCGAACTCGACCTCCTCGCGCTCGTCGAGGTAGCGCGCGGGCCGCAGCACCATGAACAGCACGTCGCCGTACCGCTCCAGCTTGGCGCGCTGATGGCCGGACAGGGCGTCCTCGACCACGAGCTCGTGGATGCCGAACTCGTCGGCGACGGCCCGGACCTCCTCCGCGCTCGGGCGGTAGAGGCCGATCCACCCCATCCCCCGCCGTTCACGGATCCGCTCGAACGTCTCGTTCAAGCTGCGCGGGTTCTCGGCGCGCACTCCGTCCACGTAGATCGCGTTGTCGACGATCGCCATCCGGACCTCGCTCGCTCGGGCCGGGATCACTCCGCCGGCGGAATGCAGGGAAGAGCCGCCTCCGCCGTCGCCGCGTGGTACTGCTCCGCGGTGAAGGGGAGACCGAACTCGGGTGCCGTCTCCCCGGACGCGGCCGGCGCCTTGGAGGCGATCGCCGCGAGCTCCCACGAGAGCTGCTGAGCGAACACCGCTCCGGCGGTGGAGTCGTTCAGCACGACCGCGACCGTGAACCCCGTGGTCGGATCGGAGTAGGCCGCGGTCGCGTACCCGGGCGTCCACCCGTGCTGACCGATCATCGACCCGGCGATGTACGCTCCCCCGGTCGCCTGGTACCAGGTCGGCGCGTCCTCGGCCACGGGCAGCGGAGTGGCGAACCGGTCGGGATCGTCCTTCGTGCGCAGGGCCTGCGTGGCCTCGGCCTGGATGTAGCGACCGAGATCGGTGATGGTCGACACGGCCCCGGAGTCGGTGAAGCCGGTGCTCGACGACAGCGTGGTGATGTCGACGGGGGCGGCGCAGTCGTACCCGCCCTCGCCCTTGTTCATGTAGTGCCCCTCGAGCACGGGGCCGTCCGAGGGCGGCGCGGCGGCCGCGGGCGGAAGCGACGTCTCGGCCAGCTCGAGCGGCTCGGTGACGTACTCCGCGATGAGCTCACGCGCGCTCATCCCGGACGCGCGCTCGAGGGCGAGCCCGAGCAGGAGGTACCCGGCGTCGGAGTCGCGGAACGTCGTGTGCGGAGCCACGCGGGTGCGACCGAGGCCGTACCCGGCGAGCTCGAGCGGCGCCCACACACGGTCGGGGGTGTTCTTCCACGCCGCCTTGACCGTCTTCTCCGAGGAGCCGGCTCCACTGGTCCCGTTGCAGAGGTCGAGCAGGGTGATGTCGTCCATGTCGGCGACGCCGGAGACGTACTCCGGCACCTTCGCGTCCAGCTCGACCGTGCCCTCGTCGGCGAGCGCGTAGAGCACGTCGCAGGTCATCAGGCGGGTCACGTCGGCGATGCGGAACGACATGTCGGTGGAGAGCTCGCCGCCGTCCGCCTTGCTCTGCGTGCCCGTGGCGGCGACCCAGGTCCCGCTCCACGGCACCCAGACGCCGACGATCGCGCCGCTTGCACCGGAGGCCGCGATCGCGTTGTCGACGGCGCCCTGGAGCGCGGCGACGGTCTCGTCGGGCAGGGTCGCGTCGACCTGCTCGGGCGGTGTATAGCTGAAGGTCTCCTCAGAGGAGCATCCGGTGAGGACGAGACCGAGGACGGCCGCCGTGGCCGCTGCGGCGCGCCACCGGCGCGACGAGAGAAGCTGCATGTGTGGGAACCCCCGAAGACGTGTCTCCTGAGTCTAGAGCGCGGATGCTGAAAGTCGGCCCCGCGAGCCGTCGTAGGGTGTCCCTGTGCCCCATGACTTCACTGCCGACGTGATCGCCGCCGTCCTCCGCCACATGAACGACGACCACACCGACGACAACCTGCTCATAGCCCGCGCCTTCTCCGCACCGCCCGTGGACGACGTCGACGGCGCCGTGATGACGGGCTTCGACGGGGAGGCCGGAGTGTGGGAGGTCTCGCGTGGCGGCGCGGCGTCGGAGCTCCGGGTGCCGTGGCCGGGCGGTCCCATCACCGAGCGCCGGGAGGTCCGCCGGGAGATCGTGGCGCTGTACGACGACGCCTGCGCCCGCCTCGGCGTGGAGCCCCGACCTCACGACTGACCGCCGGCGGCGCCCCGGGCTTCCCTCCAAGGTTAGGCTGCCCTTACACTGAAGCCATGCCCGAGATCCTCTCCTTCTCCGCCGCCCTCCGGGAGCGCTCCTCCGGTTCGCATTCCCGCAGCGAGACGGCGGGCTTCATGTCCGATCTCCTCAAGGGCGAGGGGTCGCGCGAGGACTACATCGCGCTCGTCGCGCAGCACTACTTCATCTACGACGCGCTCGAGGGCGCCGGCGAGCGGATGCGCCAGGACCCGGTGGCGTCGGTGTTCCTGAGCGACAAGCTCACGCGCCTCCCCGCGCTCGAGGCCGACCTCGCCTTCCTCCTCGGGCCCGAGTGGCGCGAGCGGATCGCCCCGCTGCCCACCACGGAGCGCTACGTCGAGCGCATCCGTCAGGTCGGCGCGACGTGGGCGGGCGGTTTCGTCGCCCACCACTACACCCGCTACCTCGGCGACCTCTCCGGCGGCATCTTCATCGGCCGGGTGATGGCGCGGCGCTTCGGCTTCGAGACGAACGGCATCGGCTTCTACCTCTTCGACGACATCGCCGACCCCTCCGCCTTCAAGGACGTGTATCGCGAGCAGCTCGACGCCGCTCCGTGGGACGAGGCCGAGCGCGAGCGCGTCATCGACGAGGTGCTCCTCGCGTACCGCTTCAACACCGAGCTGTTCGAAGACCTCGACCGCGCCCGCGCCGCCGCCTGACCCGGCGGTCGCCGTCAGGTCCGCGGCAGCTCGGGCGTCGAGGCGGCGAGCCACGCATCGCGCATGAACCGCCGCACGTCCTCGTCCACGCGGATGTCGCTCGGCCGCAGGGGTCGGGAGAGGTAGAGGCCGTCCAGCGACGTGAGACGGCTGAGGGCGACGTAGGTCTGCCCCGGCGCGAACGCCCCGGAGCCCAGGTCGATCACGGCCCGGTCGTAGGTCTTGCCCTGCGACTTGTGGATCGTCACGGCCCAGGCCAGGCGCAACGGGAACTGGGTGAACTCGGCCACGACGTCCCGGGAGAGCTTCTTCGTGTTCGGGTCGTAGGCGTACCGGAACCGCTCCCAGACGGCCGGCTCGACGTCGACCTCCTCGCCGTCGATCTCCACGCGCACGGTCCCGCCGAGGATGCGGGTCACCGTCCCGATGGTGCCGTTGACCCAGCGCGGCGGCTCTCCGGTCATCGCGGTGTCGTTGCGCAGGAACATCACCTGCGCCCCCACCTTGAGCTTGAGCTCGGACTCGGCGGGGAGGGAGGCCTCTCCGCGTCCGAAGTCGCCGCTGACCTCCGCCCGCGCGGTCTGCTCCTTGCCGGGGAGCGCGGCCAGATGCCGGCTGTTGATGCTGTTCACGATGTCGTTGCGGGTGGCGAGGGTGATCATCGGCACCTCGCCCGGCTCGGGGTCCGGAGGGATGCGCGCGCCCTGGGCGTTGAGGATCCCGGCGATCTCCGCCGTCACCCGGCCGTAGCGGACCGCGTTGAGCATGGACTTGAAGCCGTCGTCCGACTGGCGGTGGATCTGCACGAGCTCCCGCACGTGCAGCTCGGCCCGGGTGTCCACCTCGAACAGCGCCCCCTGGCCCCCCTGGGTCCCCGAGCCTGTCGAAGGGCCTGTCGAAGGGCCCGCCCACACCTTCGCGTCGAAGAACCAGAAAGAGCGGTAGTGATCCTTCACGTACCGGGCCTCGTCCCCGCGCGGGGGGACGGGGGCGAGCTGGTACGGGTCGCCGAACATGACGATCTGCACGCCGCCGAAGGGCTCGCCCCGTCGGCCCCTGGCCTGCCGGAGGGAGCGGTCGATCGCGTCCATGAGGTCGGCGTTGACCATGGAGATCTCGTCGATGACGAGGGTCTCGATCGCGTTGAGGATGCGGCGGGTCGCATCGTTCTGGTCGATGTCCCCGTCCCCGATCAGCCCGATCGGCAGCCGGAAGAGAGAGTGGATCGTCTGCCCCTCGACGTTCAGGGCCGCGACGCCGGTGGGGGCGCAGATCGCGATCTGCTTCTTCGTGTTCCAGGCGAAATGCTGCAGCAGCGTGGACTTGCCGGTGCCCGCGCGTCCCGTGATGAAGACGTGCTCCCTGGTGTCCTCGATGAGCCGGAACAACTCCTGCTGCTCCTCGGACAGGGCGGGAAGGGACACGGTTCTCACAGGGCTGGCGGGTCGGACACGGGACGCTCCCCCATGGTACGTGCCCCGTCCGGTGGGGGCTCGCCGACGCTCGGCGTCCCCTCAGGACGCCCTCCTAGACTGACCGGCATGGAGCGGGCCGGGACGCGCGCGCCCCGGCGGTCGCGCCTGGGCGCCGATCTGGCGATCCTCGGGCTCATCGGCGTCCTCCTGCTGGCCGCGATCGGCGCCGGGGGTGCGACCCTCTACCGGCAGTTCTACGGTCCGTCGGCCTTCGTGGTCCGCTATCTCGATCTGCTCGCCGAGGGGCGCGCGGCCGACGCCCTCCGGGTCCCCGGCGTCGCGATCGATCGGGAGACCCTCGACGAGGCCGGGATCGACCCCGCCGCATCCGAGGCGATGCTGCGCCGCTCCGCCCTCGGCCCGCTCACCGACATCGAGGTCGAGTCGGAAGAGACCTCCGGCGACGACACCGCGGTCACGGTCAGCTACCGGGCGGGCGGCCATTCCGGGACGACCACCTTCCACGTCACGCAGGACGGCTGGGCGGGGGTCACCCCGAACTGGCGCTTCACGACGAGCCCCCTGGCGGTGGTCGAGCTCACGGTGCGCGGCTCCGACAGCTTCGCCGTGAACGGCTTCGAGGTCGACCGTCGCCAGGTCTCCGCCGCCGGCGCCGCCGCCGCTCCGCTCGAGCCGCTGCCCCTGCTGGTCTTCACCCCCGGTGTCTACTCCGTCACCGTGGACACCGCGATCTCGGAGTCGTCCGGCCACGGCGTCCTCGCCGACAAGCCGCTCGCCGTGACCCCGTTGGACGTGCAGTCGGAGCCGACGGAGGAGTTCGTCGAGGTCGTCCAGGAGCGCGTCGAGGAGTTCCTCACCGGCTGCACCACGCAGGAGGTGCTCCAGCCCACGGCCTGCCCGTTCGGGCTCCGCGTCGAGAACCGGATCGCGTCGCCCCCGAAGTGGTCGATCGCCCAGCAGCCCGAGATCATGGTCGCGCCCTCCGACGACGGCCACTGGCAGATCCCGCCCACGACCGCCGTGGCGCACGTCGAGGTCGAGATCCAGTCGCTGTTCGACGGCTCCGTCGAGCCGGTCTCCGAAGACGTGCCGTTCCGCGTGAACGGATCGATCGCGATCCTCCCCGACGGCTCCGCCTCGATCCGCGTCGGATCGCCGGACGACCTCGGGCAGTGAGGCCGTCGCGTCAGCGGCGCTGACGCTCCGCGGCGCGCTGGTCGCGGGCCGCGAGGTCGGCCAGCCGGGCGTTGTACTCCTCCAGCTCGGCGTCGCCCGTGCGGTCGGCATGCCGATCGCGACGGCGCTGGAGCTTGGTGTCGCTCCGGCTCCACTGGATCGCGACCGTGATGGCGAGGATGAGCGTGGGGATCTCCCCGATCGACCACGCGATGCCGCCGCCCACGTACTGGTCGGTCATCGGGTCGGCGCCCCAGTCGCGGCCCATCGCGCCGAACCAGTCCGCGACCATCAGCCCTTCCTGCATCATGATCGCCATGCCGAAGAACGCGTGCATCGCCATCACCGCGATGAGGGTGATGAGCCGGCCGGGGTACGGCAGGCGGTACGGCACGGGGTCGGCGCCGATCAGGCTCATCACGAACAGGTAGCCCGAGATCAGGAAGTGGATGACCATCCACTCGTGCCCGAGGTGCTCGTACATCGACCAGCGCACGAGGTCGGTGAAGTAGAACGCCCAGAGCGACAGGATGAAGATCGCCGCCGCCACGATGGGGTGCGTGACGACCCGCGCGAACGGCGAGTGCACGGCCCACATGATCCACTCCCTGCCGCCGCGCGTGCCGTCGTCGCGCTTGTGGATGGCGCGCAGGGCGAGGGTGATCGGCGCCCCGGAGACCAGCAGCAGCGGGATCGCCATCGAGAGCATCATGTGCCCGAGCATGTGCACGCTGAAGAGGTACTCCTGGTAGGCGTTGATGGGGCCACCCGTGACCCACACCAGCAGCAGCAGGCCGAGCACCCAGAAGACGGTGCGGTGGATCGGCCAGCGGTCGCCGCGGAGCCGGAGCCGGCGCACGCCCGCGAGATAGAGGAAGAGTCCGAAACCCGCCGCGACGAGCCACAGCACGTCGACGTCCCACGCCGTGAACCAGCGCTCCAGGGTGAGCTCGGGCGGCAGCAGCGATCCGGTGAGGATCTGCGCCGGGGTCTGCGCGAACGCCGCGACCTCGCCGGTGGGCGGGGGCGTGCGCGCGAGCGCGGCCGCGGCGCCGGAGGCGAGTCCCATCAGCGCCACCTCACCGAGGACGAGCGCCCAGAACCACCGGGACGCGCGGTCCCCGCTCAGCTTCGGGATCAGACGCGTGCGGTACCAGGCGCCGAGCAGCCCCATCCCGACGAGCAGAGCGGCCTTGACGACGACGATGAGTCCGTAGGGGGTGGTCCACACGGCCTCCCAGCTTCCGACGGCGACGATGGAGCGGGTGAAGCCGGAGACGGCGACGACCGCGAAGGCCGCGATCGCGAGGGAGGAGTACCGGCCGACGAGCGTGCTCAGATCGAGACCCTGCTGCCCGCGGAGGAGCACGAGGAGGAGCAGTCCGCCCAGCCACACGGCCGCGCCGATCGTGTGCAGGAGGATGGAGTTGACGGCCATGTTGTGTCCGTCGAGGTCGCCGGCGTGTCCCTGCGTGGCGAGCGGCAGGAACGACACCGCGGCCAGCAGGGCGGTGAGCAGCGTGGGCGTCCAGGTGCGCCAGGCGAACGCGAGCACCGTGATGACCGCACCGAGGATGGTCGTG
This sequence comes from Microbacterium sp. ER1, assembly GCF_023383675.1. Lineage (NCBI taxonomy): Bacteria > Bacillati > Actinomycetota > Actinomycetes > Micrococcales > Microbacteriaceae > Microbacterium > Microbacterium sp. ER1. The sequence goes on along the minus strand of NZ_QCXO01000131.1, from coordinate 71,172 downwards.
ATCAACCACGACTGCCCCAGCGGGAGCTCCAGCAGGAAGCGCCCGAGCTGCGAGCCGAACTCGCGCTCGATGCTGAGCTGCGGGTTGAAGGCCGCCATGAAGGAGAAGAAGCCGGCGAGACCCGCGGAGACGGTGAAGACGGCGGCGCCGACCGAGGCGATGTTCAGGGCCGTGTCGAACGTGCGCTCTCCCGCTCGCAGTCCGAACAGGGCCAGCACGAGCGATCCGAGCATGAGCGCACCGGCGAGGTTCATGACGAGCTTCGCGAGCGGTGTGCCCCACAGCACCACGGGTCCGGGGTCCTGCAGCAGCGGCGGGTTCGCCCCTCCCCCGACGAGCAGCGCCCAGACGAGGGCGACGCCGGCGGCGGCGAGGAGGATGACGATGCCGGCGAGACGGTACGCCGACGTCGAGCGCGGCGTCTCGGTGCGGGAACTCACCCCTCCAGCCTAGGCGCGCCCAGCAGGGAGGATGCACGAAGGCCGCCCCCGGAGCGGGGGCGGCCTTCGAAAGGGTGCGGTCTTACTTGACGGCAGCCTTGAGCTTGGAACCGGCGGTCACCTTGACGCGCTTGCCGGCCGGGATCTTGATCTCGGCGCCGGTCTGCGGGTTGCGACCCGTGCGGGCGGCCGTGTCGACCTGCTCGAACGAGATCCAGCCCGGGATGGAGACCTTGCTGCCCTTGGCGACAGCGTCGGAGACCGTGGCGAACAGCGAGTCGAGGACACCGGAGACGGTGGCCTGGCTCTGGCCGGTGGCGGAAGCGATGCTCGCGACGAGCTCGGTCTTGGTGATGGACTTGTCAGCCATGTCATCCTCCAGCGACGAAGGACCGTCGCATCGTGTGTGGGTGCGAGGAGCGGGTGCTCCCCGTTGGTCGTGTGACCGCCTCGAATGTACCAACGGCCACCCGGATTTCCGCGTCATTTCGCGGGTTTCGACCGATTTCCCGGCGTGTCGCGTCACATTGGCCACTCGCGTCACAGGTTTTCGGTCGCCCTCTCGCCGGTTCAGGCCCCCGCGCGACAACAGGCGCTCCCCCGCGTACGCGCCTGATCCCGCGCGATCGCCTGCGCCGCCGGGCATGCAAAAAGGGCGAGGATCCGAGATCCTCGCCCTTCTTCGCTGGTGCTTACCAGCTCGACTTGGTCACGCCGGGCAGCTCGCCACGGTGCGCCATGTCACGGAAGCGGACACGCGAGATGCCGAACTTCGTGAGGACACCACGGGGGCGGCCGTCGATGACGTCGCGCGAACGCACGCGAGCCGGCGACGCGTTGCGCGGCAGCTTCTGCAGGCCGACGCGGGCGGCCTCGCGGGCCTCGTCGGTGGCGTTCGGGTCGACCAGGGTCTTCTTCAGCTCGGCACGACGCTCGGCGTAGCGCTCGACGATGACCTTGCGCTGCTCGTTGCGCGCGATCTTGCTCTTCTTAGCCATGGATCAACGCTCCTCTCGGAATTCGACGTGCTGACGGATGACCGGGTCGTACTTCTTGAGAACGAGGCGGTCGGGGGTGTTGCGGCGGTTCTTCTTGGTCACGTACGTGTAACCCGTACCCGCCGTCGAACGCAGCTTGATGATCGGACGGACGTCCTGAGCCTTCTTGGCCATTAGAGCTTCACACCCTTCGCCTGGAGGTCCTTGACGACGTTCTCGATGCCGCGCGCGTCGATCACCTTGATGCCCTTGGCGGACACGTTGAGCGTGATCTTACGACCGAGCGAGGGCACGAAATAGGTCTTCTTCTGCACGTTCGGGTCGAAGCGACGCTTCGTCCGGCGGTGCGAGTGCGAGACGTTGTGACCGAAGCCGGGAACAGCTCCGGTCACCTGGCACACTGCTGCCATGATGATGACTCCTTCATTACCGTGAGACCGGACGGCCTCACCCAAGATCCCTTGTCTGCACGCCGCCCCGCATGCCGATCTCTCGGCGGAAGAAGGGGGAGCACACGAACTGCGCACAGGAGCGTGCGCAGACGAAGAGTCAGTCTAGCACGGCCTCGGTCGGCCGTTCGAATCGCCTGAATGGCCCCATCTCAGGCCGAAAAGCCGCCATTCGCGCGATTCGAAGCGTCGGCGGCACCCCGCCCCCAGCGGAACGGGGAGACCGTGGGGTCGCCGGGGATCCAGAAGCGCCAGGGGAACGCGTCCGTCCCGGCGACACCCGCCACCCCCACCCGCGGGCCCTGGGCCACGTCGACCACGGGAAGGCCGAGCCACAGCTCCGCCCTGGCACCGTTCTGCTCGTCGCCCGTGATGGCGTCGATGCCGTCGTGCAGGGAGTGCCGCAGCCCCGCCGCCTGTCCCAGCCGCCCTGGTCCGCGCGCGAGGTCACGGAGGGCGGTGCGGCCGAGCGGCGGGACCGCTCGTCGTCGTCGGGCCGCCGCCTCCACGCCGGACACGATCTCCCCGGCACGCAGCAGGACGCCGTCGCCCTGCCCCTCGGGGCCACAGGCCACATTGACGCAGGAGTGGATGCCGTGACTCAGGTACACGTACAGATGCCCGGGCTCTCCCCACATCGTGGCGTTCCGAGCCGTGCGCCCCATGCGGGCGTGCGAACCGGGGTCGGCCACCGCCCCCGTGCCCTGCCCGTGATACGCCTCGACCTCGGTGATGCGCACGCGCACCTCGACGGGGAGGCCGTCCTCGATGACGACGGTCCGCAGCTCCGCGCCGAGCAGCGTCGGCGCGACGTCCACGGCGGAACGCATCACGTCCTCACGGGTGGCGCGGCGCAGGGCCTCCGGCTCCGTCACGTCAGAACCGCGGCGCCGTCTGGCACCAGGACGCGTCGAAGCCGGTCAGCGCCACGAGCTCATCCCCGGACTTCATGTCGATCAGGTGCGTCTCGAGCTCCTCCGGGAGGGGCAGCAGCATCCCGTCATAGGCGTTGTCGGCCATGTCGGGGGCGATCACGACGGCGGCGTACTGGCCGCTCGGCGACGCGCAGGCCTGGAGGATCGAATCGGCGGCACTCACCTCCACGAGCGGGGTGGCCGCACCGGAGTCGTCGACGCGGATCACGGCCTGGCCCACCGGGAGACCGCCCTCGTCCCGGGCGACGACGTGTCGCAGGGTCCCCCCGGGGAACGGGGTGATGGAGGTGGCGCTGCCGTAGTCCGGCTCGGAGGGGGCCAGCGGCTCCTCGGAGCCGTCCGCGAGGTCGAGCTCGACGACCGACCCGTCCAACCGCTCGACGATGGCGGTGTACGTGCCGCGGGAGATGCCCTGGATGGTCGTCGCGAGCCCGAGGGACTGCACGCCGGTGTCGGCGGACTGATCGACGAGCGAGAGCGCCCCGTCGAAGTCGATGAACAGCACGGCGGCGCTGTCGGGCACGAACTGCCACACGAAGACGCTCACCTCCTCGTCGCCGACCTCGATGATGCGGGGCTCGTCGTCGCCGCTCAGCGACTGGGTGACGAGCACGCTCGCGCGCCCCTCGGTGTCGCTGAGCTCGCGATCGGAGTAGCTGTAGCCGACGAGGTTGCCGCGCTCGGACACCTGGATCGCGCCCACGTAGCCCTCGCCGGGCAGCGGGAGTTCGCGCTGATCAGAGCCGTCCCTGTCCATCACGAGCAGCCGCGACTGGTCGTCGTCCTCGACGGCGGCCACGAGCTGCGTGGACGTGGCCCGGAAGTCGTCGATGCGCGGGTGGGAGAACACCGGCTGCGCGTTCTCCCCGCTCAGATCGGTGCGGAAGATGATGTCGTCGCCGTCGGGGTCACGCCGCAGCAGGAAGATCGACGACGGCGGGGTCTCGAAGGACGTCGTGAGGTCCGCGGCGGGGCCGCCCCCGGCTCCCGTCACCCCGGCCACGGTGACCGTGTAGGTCGTGTCGTCGTCGAGGGGCACGGTGAAACGCACGCCCACCCCGCGGCCGGCGGCATCGACCGTGAACGGCACGGAGGGCTCGACGGTGACCTGCTCGGGGTCGATGGCGGAGAGGGGCTGGTTCGCGGTGAGGATGACGCGGCTTCCGGACGATTCGATGGCCTGCGCGGCGTCGACCTGCACGTCGGTGACCCGCGGGCCCTGGAGGAGGCTCACGATTCCGAGTCCCGTGCCGACGAGTACGAGCACTCCGACGACGGCGCCGATCGTGACGAGGAACCGGCGGCGGGACCACGGGGCGCTCCGCGGCGCCTCGTCGTCGGCGGGGAGGTCGGTCGTGGGCGTCCAGCCCGGCTCCGCCGCGTCGTCCGGGGCACCGTCTGCTCGGGAGGCGGGCGTCGGGCCCGCGGGGGCGAACACCGGTTCGGGTGCCTGCGGGATCGCGGGGATGCCAGCGGCCGACGCCCCTGCCGCCTGCTCGGCGGCTTCGCGCTCCGCGGCACGCTCGGCCGCAGCATGCTCGGCCGCAGCACGCTCCGCGGCTTCACGCTCCGCGGCTTCCCGGTCGACGGCTGCCTGCTCGGCCGCGACCTCCGCCGCCATGCGCTCCACGGCCGCACGCTCCTCGGCGACCTGCTCCGCCTCGGCCTGCTCGACGGCGGCGCGCTCGGCCGCGGTCTGCTCCTCTGCGGCGCGCTCCTCCGCTTCCCGGGCGGCGCGCAGCTCGGCGCGGGTCCGCGGGACGGCGGGCGGCTCCGGCCGCTCGTCGTCAGTACTCATACGGGTCCTTCGGCTCGTCGATCGCCACCACATCGGTCGGCTCGATGTGCAGGGAACCGTCGTCGTCGGCGCGGACCTTCCCCGTGATCTCGACCCATTGTCCGGTCTTGTAGGCGTCGGCGTCGACGCTCACCGGCAAGGCGGCGGTCTGGGCGTCGATGACGCAGTGCGTGATGACGAGGCGCGTGAGGTTGACGCCGTCTCCCTCACCGGGCGTGACGAAGCCCTGCAGCGTGACGTCGGCCCCGTCGTAGGCCGCGGTGTTCGTCGCGGCGGCGAAGACGCTCGCCCAGTCACCCACGCCGAAGGTCGAGGTGTCCGCGACCCCGAGGGCGACGGTGTCGGCCCCGGCGAACAGCGCGGTCTCCTCTCCGGCGCGGGACATCGCGAGCTCCACCGAGAGCGAAGCGGGCGGGAGGACGAGCGCGGAGACGACGACCCCGGTCGCGACGACGCCGCCGGCCAGCGCACCGACGCCCGCGAGACGCCGGCGCGACAGCCCGGAGGGGCGGTCGGCTTCGTCGTCCGCGGACGCCGCCGGCTCGTCGGAGCGCGAGGCCGCGGGACCGTGGTCGTGTCCGTGGTCCTCCTCGGCCCCCAGCGGCAGCGCGCACGACCAGATCGCCCCGGCGAGCGTCACGACGGCGGCCGCGCACGCGAACCACACCGACTCCGGGCTGATGTAGAGGCTGAGACGGTCGGTCACCGCGAGGCCGAGGGTGACGACCGCGACGACGGATGCCAGGCCGATCCCCAGCCACCGGGTGGCGAGGGCGCGGGAGCGGGCGGAGAGCTCAGGCAAGGACGTTCACCCCGATCCCGATCGCGAAGGCCGATGCCAGCACGACAGCGGTGATGCCCACGAGCGTGCGGGTGGTGAAGGTCGTGCGCATCAGCGCGAGCATCTTGATGTCGACGAGCGGGCCGACCAGGAGGAACGCCACGAGCGCACCCGAGGAGAAGGTCGACGCGAACGACAGCGCGAAGAAGGCGTCGACGTTGGAGCAGATCGCCACGACGATCGCGAGCAGCATCATCGCGACGATCGACAGCACGGGGTTGGCGCCGATCGTGAGCAGGACGTCGCGCGGGATGAGCACCTGGACGGCCCCGGCGAGCGCGGAGCCGATCACGAGCGCCGGCATCACGGCCCGCAGCTCCACGAGGAACTGCGTGAGGCTGCGGCGCACGGGGGTTCCCGGTTCGTGCGTGACGCGCTCGCACGTATCGACGAAGCGCTGGGTGAGCAGCGACTCCGGCGAGGGGTGGCGGCTGTAGATCCAGCCGATCAGGTTCGCGATGAGGTAGCCGCCGACGAGGCGGGCGACGAGGATGCCGCCGTCCCACCCGAAGGCGGCGTGCGTCGTGAGGATCACGATCGGATTGACGATCGGCGCCGCGATGAGGAAGGTCAGCGCCTCCGCGGGGGCGAGGCCGCGCATCATGAGCCCGCGGGCGAACGGGACGTTGCCGCACTCGCAGACCGGGATGAGCATGCCGAGCAGGGAGAGCACCGCGCGACGGGCCCAGGCGCGGCGCGGGAGCCAGCGGTGGATGACGTCCGCCGGGAGCCAGACCTGCACGACGATCGACAGGAGCACGCCGAGCACCACGAACGGCAGCGCCTCGATGAGCACACTGAGGGCGAGCGTCAGACCGTCCTGCGCTCGGGTGGGCAGCGAGGCGGGGAAGAGGGTGGGGAGGAAGGCGTCGATGAGGAACAGCGCCGCGACGATCACGGCACCGATTCCGACGGCAATCCACGTCGAGCGCGGTGAGGGCGCTCGACGGTGCGTGTGGCCCGGACGGGTGGCCGTTCGTGCCGGGGCGGTCACGCTGTCGCAGCCCTCTCGGCGTCGCGCTTGTTGGCGCAGGGGGTGCAGAGCCCGAAGATGTCGACGACGTGGGCGGCCTCGGTGAAGCCGTGCAGGGCGGCGGTGCGATGCGCCCACTGCTCCACGTCCTTCGCCTCGATCTCGACCGTGAGGCCGCAGGATCGGCAGATGAGGTGGTGGTGGTGGCCCTGGGTGGTGCACGCCCGGTAGAGCGCCTCTCCCTCGGGGCTCTGCAGCGAGTCGGCGTCGCCGGCGGCCGCGAGCCCGGCGAGAGCGCGGTAGACGGTGGCCAGGCCGATCCCGGTGTTGTCGTCGCGGAGCGTCGCGTGGAGGCTCTGCGCGCTCACGAAACCGCGCGCGTCGGCGAGCGCTTCGCGCACACGTTCGCGCTGCCAGGTGTTCCGCTGAGCCATGCCATCGATTCTAGGCCGGGACGGTTGGCGAGGGCTGGGAGCGGCCTTCCCCGCTTCGAATCGCCCGATTGGCGGCATCTCCGGCCGAAATGGAGCCAGGTGCGCGATTGGAAGCAGGGTCAGACCCGGGTGACCCGGGACCGGACGCGCTGCACGATCCAGCACACGACGTAGATCGTGAAGGACAGGGTCGTGATGTAGGGGCTCACCGGGAGGGTTCCGGCGAGCGCGAGGAGGATCCCGCCGACGGCCGACACGAACCCGAACACAGCCGCCAGCACCGGCACCGCGACAGGGCCCGCCGTGATCCGCATGGCGGCGGCCGCCGGTGTCACCAGCAGCGCCATCACCAGCAGCGCGCCGATGATGTGCACGCTCACCGCGACGATGAGCCCCAGCAGCACCATGAACAGCAGGCTCACGGTGCGGGTGGGCACCCCGCGGGCGGCCGCCGACTCCGGGTCGAGCGAGTCGAAGCGCAGCGGATTCCACATCACGAGCAGGCCGAGCAGCACCACGAGGCTGATGCCGATGAGCCAGCCGAGGTCGGGGCTCGAGACCGACACGATCTGCCCCGTCAGGAGGCTGAACCGGTTGGCGCTCCGACCGTCGTACAGCGACAGGAACAGGATGCCGAGACCGAGCCCGAACGGCATGAGCACGCCCACGATCGAGTTGCGGTCCCTGGCCTTGGCGCCGAGGACCCCGATGAGGATCGCCGCCACGAGGGCTCCGCCGAGGGAGCCGAGCACGACACTGCCGCCGAACAGCAGCGCCGCCGCCGCTCCCGCGAAGGAGAGTTCGCTCACCCCGTGCACCGCGAAGGCGAGATCGCGCTGCATGACGAAGACCCCGATGAGGCCGCCGACGAGGCCGAGCACGGCACCCGCGATGATCGAGTTCGAGAGCAGGGCGACGAGCTCGCCGTAGTCCTGGAAGGAGAAGATGTCGTCCCAGCCGACCATCGGGACGAGGGCGGACGCGGCGGTCATGCGGCGCCCCCGTGCTCGTGGTCGTGGTCGTGGTGCGGCTCCGCATCGGGGACGCCGACCACGACGAGGCGGTCGCCGGCCCGGAGCACGAACACCGGGGTGCCGTAGAGATCCGTCAGCACGCGGGTCTGCAGCACCTCCTCCGGGGTCCCGAGGAGGAACCGGCCCCCGGCGATGTAGAGGATGCGGTCGACGCGGTTCAGGATCGGGTTGACGTCGTGCGTGACGAAGAGCACGGCGGCCCCGCGCTCCCGACGCTGGCGGTCGATGATGTCGGTGACGGCGACCTGGTTGGCGAGGTCGAGGTTCGACAGCGGCTCGTCGCAGAGCAGCAGCGCGGGCTCGTCGGCCAGCGCCTGTCCGACCCGGAGGCGCTGCTGCTCCCCGCCGGAGAGCAGGCCCACGCGGCGGTCCGCGTAGGAGGTCGCCCCGACTGCGGCCAGCAGCGCGTCGACCTTCGCCCGGTCGCCGCGGTGCGGGACCGGGAAGCCGAAGCGGCTGCCCTGCACGCCGAGGGCGACGAGGTCACGGGCCCGCATGCTCGTGTCGGGCGCGAGCGCACGCTGCTGCGGGATGTACCCGATGCGGGCGTTGCCGCGGTGCACGGGCTCGCCGGCCACGCGGATGCTGCCGCGGGACAGGGGCTGGAGTCCCAGGATGCTGCGCAGGAGCGTCGTCTTCCCGGAGCCCGACGGACCGAGAACCGCGATGAACTCGCCGGGCTGCACCGCGAGGTCGAGCCCCGACCAGAGCTCGCGGTCGCCCCGCTGCAGGGCGCCGTCGGCGATCTCGAGGACCGGACCGGTCTCCCTCGCGGGTCGCTGAGCCTGTGAACGGGCTCCGCTCACGACTGGACGGCGGCGGCGAGGCTCTGGATCGCGTCACTCATCCACTCAGAGTACGACGATCCGTCCTCGAGCAGCTCCGTGAACGCGACCACGGGCACCCCGGCGTCCTCCGCGGCCTTCTCCACGCGCTCCGTCTCCGCGCCGCCGGTCTGGGCGTTGGTGAGCACGGCGGTCACATCGCCGGACCCGACGACCTGCAGCGCCTCGAGCAGCACGGCGGGCGCGACATCGCTGCCCTCCTCCACCGACTCCGCGAAGCCCTCGGGGGTGACGTCGGTGAGCCCGGCGGCCGTGGCCAGGTATCCGGGCAACGGCTCGGTCATGAACACCGTCGCACCGGCGGCGTCCGCCTTGATCGCCTCGAGGTCGCCCTCGAAGCCCTCCAGCTCCGCGACGAGCTCGTCCGCGTTCGTGCGGAACATGTCGGCGCCGTCGGGGTCGATCTCGGTGAGCTCGTCGGCGATCGCCTCGACGACGTGGATCATCGTGTGCGGGTCGAACCACACGTGCTCGTTGAAGCCCTCGATGTGGTCGTGGCCGGCGTGCTCGTCTTCGCCCTCGGCGTGCTCGTGATCGTGCGGCTCCTCGGTCGCGGCCTCGTCGTCGCCGTGATCGTGGTCCTCGCCCTCGTCGTGACCCTCGTTGCCCGGGTAGTCGTGCGAGAACTCCACCGCGGTGACGACGTGCGGGTCCTGCGCATCCTGCAGGAGGCTGTCGATGAACGCATCGTAGCCGCCGCCGTTCTCCACCACGAGGTCGGCCTTCTGCAGCGTGAGGCGGTCGCGAGCGCTCGCCTCGTAGGAGTGCGGGTCCTGGGTGACCGAGTCGATGATCGAGGTGACGTCGACCCGGTCTCCGCCGACCTGCGCGGCGATGTCGCCGTAGACGTTGGTGCTGGCGACGACCGTCACCGCGCCGTCGTCCTCCGCCGCGCCGGAGGTCGACGAGCATCCGGCCAGGGAGAGGGCGGCGACGGAGGCGAGCGTGAGGGCGAGGGCGGGCTTCTTCATGCATCCCACTCTAAACGCTAATGAGAACCATTATCAAACCGGCCCTCGCCCGTCGGTGCCGCCTCAGCTCGTGAGCGCCCCCGGGGCGACCCACACCGTGGCCTCGCCCGGCAGCGCGGACCCGTCCAACGCGACGGTCGTCAGCACGGCGTCGTCGGCCGCAGCGCCCAGCTCGAACGGCGAGGTGCCGAAGTTGGTCACGACCTCCCACCCGTTCGGGCGGCGGAACCGCAGCACGTCCTCCCGACCCGTGTCGACCCACTCGAGCGTCTCCCCGGTCTGCAGCAGTCGTCGCAGCCGCAGCGCCTCGCGGTACAGGTTGAGGGTCGAGCCGGGGTCGGCGTCCTCCACCTCCACCGCATGCTCCGCGAACCAGGCGGGCTGCGGCAGGTGCGCGCCGGCGGCGCCGAAGCCGTACGAGCTGCCGGACGCCGTCCATGGCAGAGGCACGCGGCAGCCGTCGCGGCCCAGGCCGTCGAAGTCCGCGCCGCGGAAGAACCCGGGGTCCTGACGCTGGTCGGGCGCGATCTCCGCGACCTCGTGCAGGCCCAGCTCCTCGCCCTGATAGAGGTAGGCGCTGCCGGGCAGGCCGAGCAGCAGCAGCGTCGCGGCGTGCGCCCGGCGCAGGCCGCCCTCGCGGTCGAGGCCCTCCTCCGGGCCGCCGGCGCGCACCCACTCGGTGCCCTGCTTGACCGCGCGGCCGCGCAGCGGCGGCAGGCCGTAACGGGTGGCGTGCCGCGTCACGTCGTGGTTCGAGAGCACCCAGGTGGTCGACGAGCCTGCGGCCTGCGCCTGAGCGAGGTTGTCGGCGATGATGCGCTGGAAGTCGGCGGCGTCGAAGTCGGCGACGAGCAGGTCGAAGTTGAACGCCTGCCCGAGCCCCTCCGCGGAGGCGTACTTCGCGCGGCGCTCCGGGGTCTCCACCCACGCCTCGGCGACCGCGGTGCGCGGCGGGTCGTACTCGTTGAAGACCGCCCGCCACTGGGCGTAGATCTCGTGCACGTCGTCGCGGTCGATCATCGGATGCGTGCCGGAGGTGCGGTCCATCGCGTCGAGCTCCGCGCGGGACGGCAGCGGCTCGGTGAGGTCCTTCGTCAGCATGTGGGCCACATCGATGCGGAAGCCGTCCACGCCGCGGTCCGACCAGAAGCGGAGCGTCGTGAGGAAGTCCTCGCGCACCTCCGGGTGGTCCCAGTTCAGGTCGGGCTGCTCGACCGCGAAGTTGTGCAGGTACCACTGACCGTCCGCGACGCGCTCCCAGGCGCTGCCGCCGAAGACCGAGACCCAGTCGGTGGGCGGCTCCGCACCGTCGGGGCCGGTGCCCTCCCGGAAGATGTAGCGCTCCCTGGCGGCCGAGCCGCGGCCGGCGGCGAGCGCCTCCTGGAACCAGGCGTGCTGGTCGGAGGTGTGGTTGGGGACGATGTCGACGACGACGCGGATGCCCCGCGCGTGCAGCGCCTCGACCATGGCGTCGAAGTCGTCGAGGGTGCCGAGGCGGGGGTCGACGTTCCGGTAGTCCGCCACGTCGTACCCGCCGTCGGCGAGCTCCGACGGGTAGAACGGGCTCAGCCACACCGCGTCGATGCCGAGCTCGGCGAGGTAGTCGGCGCGCGACACGATCCCGGGGATGTCACCCAGGCCGTCGCCGTCGGCGTCCGCGAAGCTCCGCGGATAGATCTGGTACACGGCGGCCTGACGCCACCAGGTCGCGGTCTTGTCGTCTTCGCGGGTCGCGGTGAGCAGCGAATCGGTCATGAGGAAGAGGCTCTCCTTGTTTCTTGCGGGGGTCGGGTCAGCCCTTGACGGCACCCTGCGTGACGCCCTCCATCACCCAGCGCTGAGTGAAGAGATAGGCGACGATCGCGGGAGCCATGGCCATCAGGTACGAGGCGAAGGCGACGTTGTAGTTGTTGCTGAACTGGTTCTGGAAGAGGTTCTGCCGCACCGGGAGCGTCTGCAGCGCCGGGTCGGAGATGATCAAGGACGGCATCATGAAGTCGTTCCAGGCGTAGAGGAAGGCGAAGATGCCGACCGTGGCGCTCATCGGCGCGAGCAGCGGGAAGATGAGCCGCCAGAACGTCTGCCAGGTCGTGGCGCCGTCGATCCGCGCGCTCTCCTCCAGCTCGATCGGGATCGAGCGCAGGAACGCCGTGAACAGCAGCACGCTGAAGCTGAGCTGGAACATCGTGGCGAGGATGATCACGCCGAACGGGTTGTCGAGGCCGACGCGTCCGGTGAGCTGGATCTGCGGAAGGGCCACTACGGGGAACGGAATGAACATCGCCGCGAGCAGGTAGAAGAACGAGTAGCGGAACAGCCGTCGGTCCCAGTTGCGCACGATCGCGTATGACGCGAAGGCCGCGAGCACGATCGTCGCGATGACCGTGCCGGCCGTGACGAGCAGCGAGATCGCGGCGCCCACCGGGAACTTCGTGAGCGTCCACGCCTGCACGAAGCCGTCGATGCTGAACGGCGCCGGCAGCGAGAACGCGTTGCCGTCGACCGCCTGGCCGGTGGTCTTGAACGCCATCGAGATCGTCACGTACAGCGGGATGAGGATCGTCGCCGTGCACAGGATCAGGATGATGGTGCCCGACCAGTTGACGCGCTCCATCTTCTGCCGCTTCCGGCGTCCGTCCGCGGGGATGGTGGTGAGGGTCTCCGTCGACATCAGAACGTGTTCCTTCCGCGGGTCAGCGAGAGCTGGAGGACGGAGATGAGCACGGCCACGATGAAGAAGATCGTGGCGTTGGCCATCTGGTAGGCGTAGTCGCCGCCGTTGAAGCCCGCGATGATCGTCATCGCGACGCTGCGGGTGGCGGTGCCCGGGCCGCCGTTGGTGAGGCCGACGATGATGTCGTAGGCGTTGAGGAAGCCCTTGAAGCCGAGGATCACGTTGATGACGACGTACCCGGCGACGAGGGGGATCGTGATGCGGGTCAGCTGCTGCGTGCGGCTGGCGCCGTCGATGCTCGCCGCCTCGTACACCTCGCCCGGCACCGACAGGAGTCCGGCGATGTAGATGAGGAGGGTACCGGGGACCGCCTGCCAGGCGGTGACGATGACGATCGCGACCCAGGCGAGATCGGGGTTGGCGAGCAGGCTCGTCTCCAGCCATGGGATGCCGGTGGCCGCGCCCGCCGCGGGGATCGAGTTCGAGAACAGGAAGTTGAAGACGTAGGCGATGATGATGCCCGAGATCACCATCGGGATCACGAAGATCGTCCGCAGCCCCGTCTTGAACCGGATGCGGGAGGTGAGGCCGACCGCCAGCAGGAACGCGATGACGTTGACGACGATCACGGTCGCGATCGAGAACCCGAAGGTGAAGAGGTAGCTCTGCAGGATCGCCGGGTCGCTGAACAGCGCGATGTAGTTCGTCAGCCCGTTGAAGCTCCACTCGCCGATGCCGATGGAGTCGGTGAAGCTGAAGAAGATGCCGATGACACCGGGGACGGTGATCGCGAGCGTGAAGATCACGAGGGTCGGCAGGAGGAAAAGGTAGTAGATCGGCTCGACGCGGCGGGTGTGGCGGCGGATCTTCCGCGGCCCGCCGGTGAGGATGGCGGTGGTGCTCGTCCCGGCGTCGGCGCCGGTGGTCGTGGTGGTGCTCATGGCGCGGACTCCTCTGTCTCGCCCGATGCGGAATCCTCGGAGCTCGGGATGGGGGCGCGGAAGGCGATGCGGGCCCAGTCGGCGTCCATGGTGCGGAGGATGGACGACGGGGAGGCGCCGAGGACCATGGCCTGCGCGTAGTTGAAGATCGGCAGGGTCTTCGGGACGAGCACCGAGGGGCCCTGGTAGATCCGGCCCTCGTCGTAGTACGGGATCATGCCCTCGATGCGCGGGTCGTCCGGCGGCGCCGCGTCGGTCGTCGGGGTGAACCCCAGCTGCGAGGCGTTGTACTCCTCGATGTTCTCGGGAAGGTAGAGGTACTCCAGGAAGTCGCGTGCGGCCTCCTGGTGCCGGGACTCCTCGGGGATCATGACCGCGAGGTCCATGTTCACGCGGACCGCGAGGTCGTCCGGGTCGTCGGTCATGGGCAGCGGGAAGGTGCCGAGGTCGAGGTCGGGGTCGGTCTTGGCGATCTCGCTGAACGCCCACGGCCCCTGCAGGTACATCGCGGCCTCGCCCTTCGCGAAGGCGAGGTTCCCGTCTCCGTACGCCCGGCTCGCGGCGTCCTCGTTCGTGTATTCGTTCGCGAGCACCATCATCCTGTCCATCGGCTCCGCGAAGTCCTTCTCGAAGGAGACCTCCGAGTCCGGCCCGACATCGGTGCCCTCGGCGGCGAGCGCGTCGAAGAACGCCAGCACGTCGAGCGAGCCGCCGACGGCGTAGTCGTACCACCCCTGTCCGACCGTCCAGTCGTCCTTGAAGGTGGCGTAGAACGGATCGATCCCGGCCTCACGGAGGCTGTCGCTGACGGCGAGGAGCTCGTCCCAGGTCTGCGGCACCTCCAGGCCCTGCTCCGCGAAGATCTGCTTGTTGTAGATGACCGAGGCGGCCATGACCGAGTAGGGCAGGGCGCTGGTGCGGCCCGCGCAGGAGCCGTACTGGTCCATGAGCGGCTGCAGGTCCTCGCGGATCCCGGCGGCGGCCTCGGTGTCGGAGAGATCGGTGAGCGCGCAGCGCTGCACGAACCGGGCGACCTCGTAGTTGTAGTTGGCGAGCATGATGTCGGGCGGATTGCCCCGGACGAAGCTCGCGGAGACGACGTCGACGCCGGACGTGTCGATCTCCACCCGCACGTCGTCCTGCGACGCGTTGTACTCCGCGACGAGCTCCGTCATGAACGGGATGGCCTCGCGCTTGCTGAACGTGAAGCGGATGGTCTCCGCTCCCCCGCCGGCGGCGCAGCTCGTGAGCGCCGTGCCGGTCAGCACGAGGCCGAGCGCTCCGGCGGCCCAGCGCACCGCCCGTGATCGTGTGGCAGACACCGTCGTCCTTTCGTAGATCCGCGGAGTAAATCTAGTGAGCGAATTTAGTCCGTCTAGAGGTACTGTCTCATCTGGGCGACAGAAAGGTCAAGGGGAGTGGCAGAGGTCTCGACAGGACTCGGCACCGGCCGCGCGAGTGTGAGCGCGGTGCTCGACTTCGCCTGGACGGCCGGCGAGTTCACCGCCACCGAGGCGATGGCCGGCACCTCGCTCACCCGCTCCACGGCCATCGACGCCATCGACACGCTCGTCACCGCCGAGGTGCTGCGCGAGCTTCCGAACGCCCGCGCCATCGGCGACTACCGCTCCGGACGCCCCGCGCGCCGCTTCGCCCTCGCGGCGGATCTCGGTGTGGTGATGGGCATCGATGCCGGGGACACCCACCTCGCGGTCACCGTCGCGGATCTGCTCGATCGCACGCTCGTGCATCATCGCGTGGAGGTCGACCCCGCGCAGAGCGTCGACGACCGCCGGGCGACGATCCTGCGGCACCTCGCCGCCGCGCGCGACGAGGCCGGGGTGCCCCCGGAGCGCGTGCTCGCGGTGTGCGCCGGCGTCGCCGCCCCCGTGAACCGCGACGGCATCTCGCCCCCGCACCCCGACGGCTTCTGGGAGCGCACGAACCCCGGCCTCGCGGAGGCTCTGCGCGACTGGGCCCCGGTGGTCGAAGTCAAGAACGACGCCCAGCTCGCCGCGATCGCCGAGGGGACGCTCGGGGTCGCCGGCGACTGCCGCGACTACGTGGCCCTGCTCGCCAGCGAGCGCTTCGGCGGCGGCGTGGTCGTGGACGGGCACGTGCTGCACGGCGCCCACGGCGGCGTCGGCGAGGGCGTGGTGTTCGACCACATCATCGGCGTCGGCTCGGCGGTCGGGCTGCGGTACGCGCTGGAAGAGCAGGCCCGGGCCGCCGTCGCGGAGGGCGAGGCCCCCGCCGACGGCGCCCTCGGCCGGCTCGTGGCGGACGGGCCGGTCGACCCCCGACTGGTGCTGACGCTCGCCGCCTCCGGAGACCCCGACGCCCTCCACGTCGCCGAGCGCGTGGGCGCGACCCTCGCCCGCGTCGTCGGCGTGCTCGGCAGCATGTACGACCCCGCGCGCGTGATCATCTGCGGCGCCGTGGCGGAGAGCATCGAACCCGTGCTGGCCGCCGCCCGCCGCATCCTCCCCGACGAGCTGCACCTGCCCGCGCCGGAGATCCTCGCCTCGACGCTCGGCGCGGAGGTCGTGTCGGCCGGGGCCATCGCGACCGCCCGGAAGGCTGCCAGGGAACGGGCCGTCCCCCGCCTCGCGGAACAGCGTCTCACCGCCTGACCCTCTCCCTCCCCCGCCAGAACAGGCAAGCACGCGAGTTCAGGCTCTCCCACCCCTGGCAGCCTGTTTCCGCGCGAATGCCTGTGTCGCCAGCCTGTCGCGAGAACAGGCCCCCGCGCGGACTCAGGCGAACGCGGGAGTCCAGGCTCTCCCACCCCTGGCAGCCTGTTTCCGCGCGAACGCCTGTGTCACGCGTCGCACGGACGGGGTGGTCGCGGTCAGGACAGTGTCGGCGGAATACCGAAGAGGCTGTGGAAGGCGGCCGTGCCGGCGGGAGAGATCGTCACGGCGCGCGAGGTCTGCTGAGCGTGGATCCAGCCCCTGTCGCGCGCGGCGCGGAGGAGGACGGCTCCGAGGTGACCCGAGAGATGCGAGCGCCGTTCGGTCCAGTCGAGGCAGCTCCGCACAAGAGGACGACGAGACGACGGCACCAACGCGTCCGGCCCCGCGATGCTCTCGAACAGGTCGCGCCCCGTCGCAGTCACTGCGAGGTCCGGCGTGAGGTGCCCCCGCTCGACGAGCGCGTCGAAGAGGGCGACCCCCAGGCGACCGGCGAGGTGGTCGTAGCAGGTGCGGGCCAGGGCCATGCCGTCTCGCGCCGTCGCCGAACGAAGGCTCGAGACGGGAGCCGCCTTCCCGGCGTATGCCGTCGCGGCCTCGATGATGTGCGCGGCGTCGGGAGACGCGAGGGTGACGTAGGAGTGCCGCCCCTGTCGGCGGAGTGCGACGAGCCGGACGTCGAGGAGCGTCGTCAGGTGCTCCGACGCCGTCGACCTCGACACCCCGGCGGCACGCGCGAGCTCGCCGGACGTCCACGCCCGGCCGTCGAGGAGTGCCAGACACATCTGCACCCGCGTCGGGCTGCTGAGCGCGTGCCCCAGCTGGGACACGGACGAGGGGTCGACGATCACGCCACGACGGGGTCGTCGAGGAGCGGGGCGCGGAAGTTGGAGCCGACCCGACGCCCCTGGGCGAAGTAGTGGCGGAAGGCGTAGGAGAGAGGGTCCCACTTGTCCGTGTCGATGCGGTCCGGTCCGTGCGCCTTCAGGATGTCCTCGTGCACGTGGACCTGAAGGACCTCCGCTTCGACCGCCAGCGCGTCGCCGTCGTCGATCGGGATGATCTGCACCACGCGCGCTTCGATCTGCACCGGACATTCCGCGATCCGGAACGGGATCACCGCGTCTGACGGCACAGGGGTGAAGCCCCCGAGACTCCATTTGTCCGGCTCATGCCGGTACGCGGGAACCTTCTCGGCGGGAACCGGCGAGCGGCCGGTGGTCGGCGCGATCGCCTCCACGGCGTGCACGAGGTCGGCGGAGGGGAGGTTGATGACGAGGTCCCTGACCCGTTCGATGTTCGCGGCCGCCTGTCCTTCGGCACCGAGCCCGAGCATGTACCGCGTCCCCAGCGCCCATGCGGACGAGATCGGGCTGATGTTCGACGACCCGTCGGGGTTGACCGTGGTGATCAGCGCGACGGGAGTCCCGAAGTACAACACCGGCAGGTCGACGCTCCGCGTGGTTCTCATCCGTCCATTCTCGCCACCCGATTGTTCGGGCCGCGCCGAAGTGTCGACTCCCTCAGTCCACCAGGAGCGCGGGCTCCTCGAGGATGGAGGCGACGTCGGCGATGAAGCGGCTCATGCCGTCGCCGTCGATCACGCGGTGGTCGAACGAGCCGGCGACCGTGGTCACCCAGCGCGGGCGCACCTCGCCGTCGACGACCCAGGGCTTCTGGCTGATCGTGCCCATGGCGACGATGCCGGCCTCGCCCGGGTTGATGATCGGAGTGCCCGCATCCATCCCGAACACGCCGATGTTCGTGATGGTGATCGTGCCGTTCTGCTGGTCGGCCGGCGGCGTCTTGCCCTCGCGTGCCGTGAGCGTGAGCCGGTTCAGGGCGCGGGCGAGGTCCTTCATGCTGAGGTCCTGCGCGTCCTTGATGTTCGGCACGAGCAGACCCCGGGGCGTGGCGGCGGCGATGCCGAGGTTCACGTAGTGACGCACGGCGATCTCGGCCCCGGCTTCGGTGTCGATCCAGGCTGCGTTGACCATCGGCGTCCGGCGCACCGCCCAGATCACCGCGCGGGCCATGATGAGCAGCGGCGAGACCTTGATGTCGGCGTAGTCGGGCGAGGCCTTGAGGCGCTTGACGAGCTCCATCGTGCGGGTGGCGTCGATCTCCTTCCACACCGTCACGTGCGGGGCGGAGTACGCGCTCTGCACCATCGCCGACGACGTCGCCTTGCGCACGCCCTTGACGGGGATGGACTCGGTGCGGTCGTCGCCGGCCGCCGACGGGCGCACCGGCGCGAGGCCGCGCGCCAGGCCGGACGGGGCCTGCGGGGCGGGGACGGTCTCCTCGCGCACGCTCCCCCACTCCGGGGTCTCGATGTTGCGGAAGACGCTGGCCTGGGAGGCGTGCTTCATGACGTCGTCCCGGGTGACCTCGCCGTCGGCACCCGTGGGCGTCACGCTCGTGAGGTCGACGCCGAGGTCGCGGGCGAGCTTGCGGATCGGCGGCTTCGCGATCACGCCGACCGACGACCGCACGGGGCGCTCGGCCGGGCGCTTGCGCCGCGAGGTCGCACCGCTTCCGGAGCCGTAGCCGACGAGCACCGACCCGCCGCCCTCCTCGGGCGCGGGCGCCTCCGCCGTCGCGACGGTGCCGGGGGCGACCGAACCGGTCCCCGAGCCGGCCGCGGGGTCGGTCACGAAGGTGATGATCGGGGTGCCGACCTCGACCGTCGCCCCCTCGTCGACGAGCAGCTCACCGACCACGCCCGCGTGCGGGGAGGGCAGCTCGACCAGGGACTTGGCGGTCTCGATCTCGCAGATGACGTCGTTGATGGCCACCCGGTCACCCGGGGCCACCTTCCACGCGACGATCTCGGCCTCGGTCAGCCCTTCGCCGACGTCCGGAAGGGGGAAGTTCTGCGTGCTCATGACGGGTCCTTTCGGCGGATGCCGGGTGTCAGTAGGCCAGGGAGCGGTCGACGGCTTCGAGGATGCGGTCGGCATCCGGCAGGTAGGCGCCCTCGAGCTTCGCGGGCGGGAACGGGGTGTCGTACCCCGAGACCCGCAGCACCGGAGCCTCGAGGGCGTAGAACGCGCGCTCCATCACGGTCGCGGCGATCTCGCTGCCGAGGCTCGTGAAGCCCGGAGCCTCCTGCGCGTAGACCATGCGACCGGTCTTGCGCACCGACCCGAGGATCGGCTCGTAGTCCACGGGCGACAGCGACCGCACGTCGACGACCTCGCAGCTCGTGCCCTCGGCCTCGGCGAGCGCGGCGGCCTGGAGCAGCGTCGTGACCATGGCGCCGTGTCCGACGAGCGTCACGTCGGTCCCGGTCCGCACCACCCGCGAGGAGTGCAGCGGGACGGCGGGGGCGTCGAGCTCGACCTCGCCCTTCGGCCAGTACCGGCTCTTCGGCTCCAGGAAGATCACCGGATCGTCCGACGCGATGGCCTCCTGGATCATCCAGTAGGCATCGTTCGCGGTCGACGGCGACACCACCCGCAGACCGGGGGTGTGCGTGAAGTAGGCCTCCGGGCTCTCCTGGTGGTGCTCGACCGCCCCGATGTGCCCGCCGTACGGGATACGGATCACGACGGGCAGCCGCAGCGACCCCTCGTGCCGGTTGGTGAGCTTGGCGAGCTGGGTGGTGATCTGGTCGAACGCGGGGAAGACGAAGCCGTCGAACTGGATCTCGACGACAGGACGGAACCCGGCCATCGCGAGGCCGATCGCGGTGCCCACCAGGGCTGACTCCGCGAGCGGAGTGTCCAGCACGCGCTGCTCCCCGAAGTCGCGCTGCAGGTGCTCGGTGATGCGGAACACGCCGCCGAGCTTGCCGATGTCCTCGCCCATGAGGAGGACCTTGGGGTCGTCCTCCATCGCCTTGCGCATTCCGGCGTTCAGCGCCTTGCCCAGCGGCATGGTCTCCCGGGTCACTGGCCCTCTCCTTCGAACGACGCCTCGTAGCGGGCGCGCCACGCTTTCTGCTCCTCGATCAGCGGATGCGGCTCGCTGTACACGTGGTCGAACATGAGGTCGGCGCGGGGCGGGCCGAGCTGCACGGTGCGGGCGCGGAGGTCTTCCGCGGCATCGGCGGCCTCGGCGTCGACCTCGGCGAAGAAGCTCTCCTCGGCGCCGCGGTTCTCCAGGAAGGCGCGCATACGGACGATCGGGTCACGCCCAGCCCACGCGAGCTCCTCGTCGTCGCCGCGATACTTCGTGGGATCGTCGCTGGTCGTGTGCGCGCCGAGCCGGTACGTCACGGCCTCGATGGCACGGGGTCCGCCGCCGGCGCGCGCCTCGTCGAGGGCCACGCGGGACACCGCGTAGCTGGCGAGTACGTCGTTGCCGTCCACGCGGACGCTCGGGATGCCGTACCCTGCGCTGCGCTGCACGAGCGGCACCCGGGACTGCGTGGTGACGGGGACCGAGATCGCCCAGTGGTTGTTCTGCAGGAAGAAGAGCGTCGGGGCCTGGTAGCTGGCCGCGAACACCATGGCCTCGTGCACATCGCCCTGGCTGGAGGCGCCGTCGCCGTAGTAAACGACGACCGCCTCGTCGCGCTCGGGGTCGCCGGTGCCGGTGCGGCCGTCGAACGTGAGGCCCATCGCATAGCCGGCGGCGTGCAGCACCTGGGAGCCGAGGACGAGCGTGTAGAGCCGGGTGTTGCCGTTCTTCGGGTCGGTCGGATCCCAGCCGCCGTGGGAGACGCCGCGCATGAGCTTGATGATGTCCAACGGATCCACGCCGCGGATCCGGGTGACCGCGTGCTCGCGGTACGAGGGGAAGATCGTGTCCTGCACGCGCGCCGCCCGACCGGAGCCGACCTGCGCCGCCTCCTGTCCGCGGCTCGGCGGCCACAGGGCGAGCTGGCCCTGGCGCTGCAGGTTGGTGGCCTGGGTGTCGATCGCGCGGATGCCCACCATGTCGCGGTAGAACTGCGCGAGCTCGTCGTCGGGGATGGCCTCGATGAGCGGCAGGTACTGCTCCGCGGCCGGCGTCGGGGCGACCTTTCCGGTCTCGTCCAGAACGCGCACGAGGGGGGTCTCAGAGGTGCTCACGGCCCCCACGCTACCCGCGTCGGCATGCCGGGTCACGCATACCTAGGACGCCCTCGTATCTCCCCGGAACCCCGAGATTCCGCGGTTCGCAGGGCGGTGCCGCGCTCAGCGGAGGGTCGCCGCGACCTCGAGCACGCGGGCGACGGCCGCCTCCTCGCCGACGGAGATCCGGATGCCGTCGCCGGAGAACGGACGCACGATCAGGTCGGCGTCGATGAACGCCGCTGCGACCTCGT
Source organism: Microbacterium sp. ER1 (assembly GCF_023383675.1). Classification (NCBI taxonomy): domain Bacteria; kingdom Bacillati; phylum Actinomycetota; class Actinomycetes; order Micrococcales; family Microbacteriaceae; genus Microbacterium; species Microbacterium sp. ER1. The sequence continues at coordinate 49,889 of NZ_QCXO01000131.1, read as the reverse complement.
CGGTGCGCGCGCCGGTCGGCAGCCAGACGAAGTTGCCCTGGGCGTCCGGCACCTCCCAGCCCTGCGCGCGGAGCCCCTCGACGAGACGGGCGCGGCGTTCGACGATCACGGCGACGCGCTCCAGGAGCTCGGCTTCGGCGTCGAGGCTCGCGATGGCGGCGTTCTCGGCCGCGGACGTGACAGACAGCGGGATGCCGGTCGTCCGTGCCGCGTCGAGCACCTTCTCGTGGCCGACCGCATAGCCGACCCGGAGCCCGGCCAGACCGTAGGCCTTGGAGAACGTGCGGAGGACGACCACGTTCGGGTGCGCCTCGAAGACGCGCTCGGCCAGGCCGTCGACGGCATCGGGGGCGGTGACGAACTCGGCGTAGGCCTCGTCGAGGATGATGAGCACGTCGGACGGCACGCGGTCCACGAACGCCGCGAACTCGGCAGACGTGACGATGGGTCCGGTCGGGTTGTTCGGCGTGCAGACGATGATCGCGCGTGTGCGGTCGGTCACGGCGTCGGCCATCGCGTCGAGGTCGTGGCGGGAGTCGGCCGTCAGCGGCACCTGCACCCCGGTCGCGCCCGCGACCAGCGGCAGGCTCGGGTACGCCTCGAACGACCGCCAGGCGTAGACGACCTCGTCGCCGACCGAGGCAGTGGCGAGGACGAGCTGATGCAGGATCGCGACACTGCCGGAGGCGACATGGACCTGCTCGGGCTCGACCCCGTAGCGGGCCCCGAGCCGCGCACGCAGGCGGCCGGCGGTGGCATCGGGATACCGGTTCATCGGCGTCGTGTGCTGCAGCGCGTCGAGGACCGAGGGCAGCGGATCGAACGGGTTCTCGTTGCTGGAGAGCTTGAAGGCCTCGGGACCGGCCTGCTTGCCCTGTCGATACGGCGCGAGGGAGGCGATGGCGGGACGGATGCGGGGCAGGGTCGGCTCGGTCACGCGTCGAGTCTAGGACGTGCGGCCCGCCACCCTTTCGAGGCCGAGGGTGCGGTGATACCATTCTGGTATGGCTATGACGGTGCGACTCCCTGAGGAACTCGATGCGCGGCTCGAAGACATCGCACGAGCCCGGCACGTCTCCAAGCACGCCGTGATCATCGAGGCGGCCACCCGGTTCGCGAACAGCGAGTCCAAGACGGATCGAGTTCTGGCGCTCGCGGACGAGGTGACCGAACGCTACGGCGACGCCATTACGCGCCTCGAAGACGCCTGATCGATGGCCACCGAGTACGTCGAGCCCGAGCAGGCCCTCGCGCTGATCGCGAAGCTCGGCCTGCATGTGCGCGACGAGGGGCTGCTCTTCTCCGCTCTGGCGCGACCCGCCGCCGGCATGTTCGGCGTCGATGCGTATCCGACGTTCGCGGAGAAGGCGGCGGCCCTGATGAGCTCCGTCGCCCAGAATCACGCACTGTTCGACGGGAACAAGCGCACAGCGCTCTATCTCACCTTCATCTTCATCCGGCTGAACGGCTACGACATCACCTTCACGAACGACGAAGCCTTCGAGTTCGTCATCGATGTCGCGCAGAGCCGGATGGATCTCGGGGAGATCGCCCAGGTTCTCGCCGCCCACATCCGTCCCGTGGACGACCGCGGCTGACACCGCGGGCCCCGCGTGGGAGACTGAACGCATCATGCGCTTCATCATCCGGGTCGTCGTCAACGCGTTCGCCATCTGGGTCGTCACGCTCATCCCCGTGCTCCAGGTCACGGTGCGCGCCTTCCCGCCGGGCGAGACGCTGCAGCTCGTCCTGACGCTCCTCGCGGTCGGCGCCCTCTTCGCGCTGGTGAACACCATCATCGGCACGATCGTGAAGATCGTCGCCTTCCCGCTGTACATCCTCACGTTCGGCCTCATCGGCTTCCTCATCAACGGCTTCCTGCTCTGGCTGACCGCGTGGATCACCAGCAGCTTCGGGTGGGGCCTGTCGGTCGAGTCGTTCTGGTGGGGAGTGCTCGCCGCGCTGATCATCTCGATCATCAACGGCATCTTCGGCTTCATCCTGCGTCCGCAGAACAAGCGCTCCCGCCGCGACTGACCCGTCTGCGGAGGGCGCGTACGGCTCACGGATCGGGGAGCACCCGCTCCGCGCGGTACTCGGTGCGTTCGACGGTGACGGCGCGGTCGAGGTCGGCCCAGTAGGCGTCGAGAGCCACCGCCCGCGGGTCGGCGGAGGCGTCCACCATCGCCGCGGTATCGATGTAGTTCTCCAGGGAGTGGGTCTCGAGCGCGAGGTCCTGGCGACCGGCATCCGTGTCGCCCACCCGGCTCGCGGTGAAGCTGTCGGCGGACCCCGTGCCCTCCCTCGCCCCTCCTGCGGCGAGCGCGGACACCGCGTCGTCGGTGTGCCGGAGCTGCACGAGCGTCTGGTCGGCGGGCAGCGTCGGCTCGACCGGGCTCCCGGCGGTGATCTGGGTCGTCACCGTGAACGCGCTCTCCATCGACAGGTGCGCCGCGATCATGCCACCCTGCGAGTGGGCGACGACGTCCACCCGATCCCCGGGTCTCGCGCCCGCCGCGGCCAGCGCGTCGAGGGTCGCCTGATACGACGCGGACCGGCCCCCGGTGTAGAGCTCGATGTTCGACTTCATGTCCCAGGCCTCGACACCCCCGCCCTCCCGGAGGGACATCGAGCGGCTGCCCGAGACGTAGGCGACGTAGCGCGGGGACTCGCCCGGAACCGTGTACTTCTCGATCGCCACCTGCGCCCCGGAAGCGGAGGGCAGGCGCCCGAAGGCGCTGGCCAGTCCGTTCGGAGCCCCGGCCGGGCGGGAGCGCGAGGTGACCGATACCCGCACCGGATCCGCCGTCGCGCCGAGTGCCATCCCTGGTCGCACCCGTCCCAGCCCCGACGTCACGCCGACGACAGCGCCGCCCAGGAACACCGGCGGAAGCAGTCCCCCGGCGTCGAACTGGTCGCCCAAGCCACGGAAGCGTCGGTCGTCCGCCATCCGCTCCCGCGCGTCGGCCAGCGCGGCCAGACGCTCGTCGCCGGCGAGGAGCAGCCGCAGGCGCCCCTCCACCGCAGCGGCCGCAGCCGTATCCGTCCGCGCCAGCGCCTCCGCCTGCGCCCGCAGCTCGACCACCTCGTAGACCTCGGCCATGAGGTCGAGATCGGCGGCCGTCTCCTGGACACGCGCCGCGAGCGCCTCCAGCGCCGTCACTGCGGACCGCAGGGACCACGCCGCCGAGGCGAGCGCGGTCCATGCGGCGGAGCCGAGCAGCGCCTCGACACGCCCCACCGCGTCCTGCACCTCCGCGCACACCGGCTCGGCGGCCCGCACGCGCACCGCGAGCTCGCGGAGCTGCGCCGTGTCCACCGCTATCGCCCCGCCGTGGTCGATGTCGAGCCCGCTCATGCACCCTCGACCTCCCCGTGGCACGCCTGCAGCGTCCGGTGCACCGTCGCCGTGTCGTCCGACAGCCGCCAGAGGGCCCACCGCAGCGCCTCGACGCCGTCGGACTCCCAGGCGCACGCGTCACGCAGCGCCGTCAGCGTGGAAGCGAGATCGTCGAGCCCCGCGATGGCGGCGTCCAGCTCGGACAGCACTCCGGCCCGCAGCGCAGGATCGACGCCGGGAGCGAGCGCGGTGAGGGCGAAGGACGACATGGACCCAGCCTTCCGCCGGGCCGCGTCCGTTGCGGCCAGGGCCCCTCGTGCGGCCACGACCAGTGGAGAGCGGGTTCTCCCCCAGGACCGTGCAGGAGGGTCGAGCCGCCCCGCGATCCGATGCCCGCTGTGCAGGAACGGCATCGACCGGCAGAATGGATCCGTGACAGCCCGAGATCCCTTCCGCGTGATCTTCGTCTGCACCGGCAACATCTGCCGCTCCCCCATGGCGGAGGTCGTGTTCCGGGACCTCGCGGAGCGGCAGGGCCTCGGCTCCCAGATCGTCTCGCGCAGCGCGGGCACCGGGGACTGGCACCTCGGAGAGCGCGCCGACCACCGCACCATCGACGCCCTCGCCCGCCGTGGCTATGACGGCTCGCTGCACCGCGCCCGCCAGTTCACCGCCGCCTCCTTCGCCGAGAACGACCTCGTGGTGGCCCTGGACCGCACGCACGAGCGCATCCTCCGCGAATGGGCCGGGGACGAGGACGAGGACGGCAAGGTGACCCTCCTCCTCGCCTTCGATCCCGACGCCTCGACGCACGACGTCCCCGACCCGTACTACGCCGGCCCGGAGATGTTCGATTCGGTGCTCGGTATGATCGAGACGGCGACTCGCGGCTTGTTCCGCCAGCTCGAACCCGCCCTGCGCCTGCCCCGCACGCCCCGAACCTTCGGGGCCTCATCAGGAGGACTCCCCTGACTTTCCAGCCTTCACTCCCGCCGCAGCCCCTCAGCCCCCTCGACGGCCGCTATCGCGGTGCCGTCACCGGGCTCGCCGACTTCCTCTCCGAGGCCGGACTCAACCGCGCCAGGGTCGAGGTGGAGGTGGAATGGCTGATCGCCCTCACCGACCGTTCGCTGTTCGAGACGACCCCGCTGTCGGACGACGACAAGGAGCGTCTGCGCGCCCTGTACCGCGACTTCGGGCAGGCCGAGATCGACTGGCTCGCCGAGAAGGAGGCCGTCACGCAGCACGACGTGAAGGCCATCGAGTACCTCGTCCGCGACCGGCTCTCCACGCTGGGCCTCGACCGCATCGCCGAGCTGACGCACTTCGCCTGCACGAGCGAGGACATCAACTCCGCGTCCTACGCCCTCACCGTCAAGCGCGCGGTCGAGGAGGTCTGGCTCCCGGCCCTCGACACCGTGATCGCGAAGCTGCGCGAGCTCGCGGTCGAGCACGCCGACGCCGCCATGCTGTCCCGCACGCACGGGCAGCCCGCCACCCCCTCGACGATGGGCAAGGAACTCGCGGTCTTCGCCTGGCGCCTCGAGCGCGTGCGCAGCCAGATCGCCGGCTCCGAGTACCTCGCGAAGTTCTCCGGCGCGACCGGCACGTGGTCCGCCCATCTCGCGGCCGACCCGGACGCCGACTGGCCGACCATCGCCCGCGAGTACATCGAGGGACTGGGCCTGGGCTTCAACCCGCTCACGACGCAGATCGAGTCGCACGACTGGCAGGTCGAGCTCTACGACCGCGTGCGTCACGCCGGCGGGATCCTGCACAACCTCGCGACGGACATCTGGACCTACATCTCGCTCGGCTACTTCGCGCAGATCCCGGTCGCCGGCGCCACCGGCTCGTCGACCATGCCGCACAAGATCAACCCGATCCGCTTCGAGAACGCCGAGGCCAACCTCGAGATCTCGGGCGCCCTGCTCGCGTCGCTGGGCCAGACGCTGGTCACGAGCCGCCTGCAGCGCGACCTCACCGACTCCACGACGCAGCGCAACATCGGCGTCGCGTTCGGGCACTCGCTGCTCGCTCTCGACAACCTGCGCCGCGGCCTGAACGCGATCTCGCTCTCGCGCGATGTGCTGCTCGCCGACCTCGACGTGAACTGGGAGGTGCTGGCCGAGGCGATCCAGACGGTGATCCGCGCCGAGGTCGTCGCCGGCCGGTCGAGCATCCAGGACCCGTACGCGCTGCTCAAGGAGCTCACCCGCGGGCACCGCGTCGGCGCCGCCGACCTCGCGTCGTTCGTGGAGGGTCTGGAGATCGGGGACGCGGCCAAGCAGCGGCTCCTCGCGCTGACCCCCGCGACCTACACCGGCATCGCGGAGCGCCTCGCCCGCTGAGGAGCTAGGAGCCCGACTCCCCGGAGTGCTCCTCGACCCTGTCCTTCGGCATGAACGACGCCGCCAGGAGGGTGAGAACCGCGGTCACGGCGACCGCGACGAACACCCACACCGACGCGCGGACGATCGTGTCGGGGTCATCGGGTCCCGCACCCTGCGCGATGACCGCGTTCGAGATCGCCCCGAACACCGCCACGCCCACGGCGCTTCCCGCTGACCGTGCGAACGCGTTCATCCCGGTCACCGCGCCCCGCTCCCCCCAGCCGACCGAGGCCTGTGCGGCGATGAGGGTCGGGGCCGCACTCCACCCGAGCCCGAAGCCGAGGAGGAACGCGATGCCGGCGACGACGAACGGGTTCGGCCAGGAGGCGACGGCGGCGAGCGCGACGGCTGCGACGGTCGTGATGCTCATGCCGATGAGCGTGGTGCGACGGAAGCCGATGCGCAGGTACAGCCGTCCGGCGTTCGCGGCGGCGAGCGGCCAGCCGAGGGTCAGAGCGGCCACCGCCAGACCCGACAGCAGCGGAGCGATGCCGATGGACCCCTCGAGGTAGGCAGGGGCGAAGCTGGTCACGCCGAGCATGAGGGCCCCGATGCCGAGCGAGACCACCGTGGTCGTGAGGATGAGCCGACGGGTCACGAGGCGCAGATCGACGATCGGCTCCGCCACCCGGCGCTCGACGAACCCGAAGGCCCCGAGCGCGACCACCCCGATCCCGAAGCAGAGGGCACTCGGCACGGACAGCCACGCCCAGGCGTTCCCGCCCTCCAGCATGCCGAGGATGAGCGCGGTCAACCCGATCGTGAGCAGCACCGCGCCCCCGTAGTCGATGCTGTGCCGCTGGGTCCGCTTCTGCTCCTTGTACGTGCGCAGCAGCATCCATCCGGCGATCAGACACAGGGGCACGTTGATCCAGAAGATCCATCGCCAGGCGTCGAGCTGGGCGAAGATGCCGCCGAGTGCGGGGCCCACCACCGAGGAGATGGCCCAGACGCTGGCGACGTATCCCTGCACCTTCGCGCGCTCGGCGACCGTGTAGATGTCGCCGACGATGGTCATCGACATCGGCGCGACGGCACCGGCACCGATGCCCTGGATGATGCGGAAGACGATCAGCGCCGGCATGCTCCAGGCGAACCCGCAGAGGACGGATCCGAGCAGGAAGAGGGCGATGCCGAGCAGGATGATCGGCTTGCGGCCCACGGTGTCGGCGAACCGCGAGTAGATCGGCACGCTCACGGCCTGTGCCAGCAGATACACGGAGAACAGCCACGGGAACTGCTGGTAGCTGCCGAGGTCGCGCACGATGCTCGGCACCGCGGTCGCCAGGATCGTGGCGTCGATCGCGATGAGGCCGGTGGCGAGCATGAGCGCGCCGAGGATGGGTCCCCGCTCCGACCGGAGTCCGATGGAGGCGCGGTCGACGGAGGCAGTCACTCCAGAGACAAGCGGGACGACCTCACCGATATTCCGCCCGATCTCCGCGTCACGACGAGGCGGGGCGTCCCGGCTCGTCGGTGGGGCCGTCGCTCGCGCCCTCGCCCTCCGCGTCGTACAGCACGGGGCGGTCGACGGTCTTCGTGACGTCGGCGGGATCGACAGCGAGCATGAGCATCGCGAGGATCAGAAGGGTCGCGATGAAGGCGCCGCCGCCCACGACGAGGCTCAGTGCCACCGGGGTGAGACCCTCATAGGTGCCGTTCGCGATGGCGGTGTTCACGCGGAGGGTGAAGGCGCCGGTGGAGACGAGGGTGACCACCATGGCGAACACGCCGCAGCCCAGGGCGATGCCGAGCAGGTGGAGGGGCCGCAGGATGTCCCGTCGGGTGGGCTTGTCGTCGCTCATCGCTCTCCTCCGTGCTCCACAGGAGCCGCATCGTTCTCGGGGGCGGCAGCGACGTCATCGGCGTCCGCGCGCTTCGGGGTGAGGCCGGCGATGCCGAGGAAGACGGCGACGATGGCCGCATACCCGCCGAACATCCCCACGCCGAGGATGATGCCGGACAGCTCGAACGTGCCCGCCTTCTCGATCGTGTACTCCTGGACGAAGCCCGACGGGATCAGCAGCAGGACGACCGCGAGGAGCACGCCCAGCGCCCCGACCGTGATCGCGTCGGTGGCGAGCGCTCCCCCGACGCGGCGGGCGCGGAAGCCGGCGAGCAGCTCGAGGCCGCCGCTGAGCACGCCCCAGGTGATGAGCACGATGAAGAACATGTCGTCCGTGCGCCAGGCCGGCACGCCCCCGGCCATTCCGGCGATCGCGCTCACGACCGCCGGGAGGATCGCCGACCAGCGCGACCCCGACGGGAGGACGAGCCAGGCCGCGAGGATGTGCACCAGGGCGGTGACCAGCGCGAAGCCGCTGAAGACGGCGAGACCGACCGCGGCGGAGTGATCCGAGGAGAAGGTGATCATCAGGGCGGCGACGGCCGCGAACAGCGCGCGCAGCAATTGCACGTGGCGCATGGTGAACGCGCGAGCAGGGGCAGACATAACGGCCAGATCCTCCGGGGTTTCCCCACCAGTCTACGCGGGGCCGCGAGCCGCACGCGCCGGGGGATGCTCGTGAAGCCCGGCGGATCTCCCCAGATCGATTGCCGGGCTTCACGACATACGCAGCAAGGGGGGCATCACTGCGTCGGGCCGCTGCCGCAGGGTCGGGCACCCTCCCCGCGACATCACAGCCCCGTGACCCACTTGCCCACCTGGTCCCCTGAGGTGTGCGCGTGCGGTCGTATGCTCACTCTAGAGGTGTGTTATTCACATACCGGGTGGGGGCTGTGATGGGTTTTGGGGACGACGAGAAGAGGGCCGCGACGCCGGACGCGTTCGCGGCGGCGCTGCGGGATGCGATCAACGCGAGACCGGTGACGCTGTCGTGGTTGCAGCGACAGCTCCGCGACCGGGGCAACCGCGTCTCGATGGCCACGCTGAGCTACTGGCGGTCGGGAGCCCGCCGCCCGGAAGGACCGCAGTCGCTCGCCGCCCTCGCCGACATCGAGGACCTGCTGTGCCTCGAGTCCGGTGCGTTGAGCAGGCTCCTGCGTCCGCACCGCACCGGGCCCCTGGGGCCGCAGGGGTTCCCGCTGGAGCAGGTCGACATGGAGCGGGCGGTCCGCGAGGTCTACGCGGCCCTCGGCGCCACGTACCCGGATCCGTCGCGGGAGCTCACCGTCCACTCCGTCACGGAGGTGGACGCCGACGGCGAGGTGTCCTCCTGCCTCACCCGCAGCATCGTGCAGTCGACGAGCGGCGTGATCACCGCCATCCCCGTCCTCGACCTCACCCCCGGCGTCCCCGGGCCTCCACCGCTCCTCACGGCCGTGGCCGGCGGACGGATCGCCGCGCGCTACTCCCACCCGAACGGCGAGGCGCACGGCGCGCTGATCGAGCTCGATGTCCCGCTCGAGGCTCCGGACACCGCGGTCGTCGAGTGGTCGGTGCAGTACGAGCCCGGTCGCCCCTCGGATCGGGAGACCGGGCATGCTCTGTCCCGCCAGGCTCGCGAGCTCCTGGTGTGGACGCGCTTCCACCCCGATGCCGTGCCGGACTGGTGCGACGAGCTCGTCGAGACCGCTGGAGGCACCGTCGTCACCGCGCTCCCGCGACCTCGCGGCACGTCGGTGCATCAGGTCCGCCGGGCGTTCGGTCCGGGCGCCCTCGGTCTGCGCTGGGGGTACGGCCCTCGCGGCGGCGATCAGCCCGGCTGATCACCCGTCGCGACCGGTCGTCCCGGCGTGTTGGACCACTGGCTCCAGGAGCCGGGGAAGACCTTCGCCGGGATGCCGACCTCCTGCAGCACGAGAGCCGTATGCGCCGCCGTGATGCCGGAGCCGCAGTAGGCCGCGACCGGCGTCTCCGTCGTGATGCCGACCTCCGCGAGCGTCGCCAGGACCGTGTCGCGGTCACGGATGCGCCCGCTCTCGTCGAGGTGCCGCGTGGTGGGGAGGTTCCGGGCCCCGGGGATGTGTCCGGCGATCGGGTCGAGCGGCTCGGTCTCGCCCCGGTAGCGCTCCGGGGCGCGCACGTCGAGCAGGACCCCGGTTTCCGGGAACGCCGCCGCCTCGTCGATCGAGAGGGCGTCCTGCCCGGGATCCGCGAGGACGACGTCACCGGTCTCCGGCACGACGTCGTCGGTCGCCAGGTCGTATCCGGCCGCGGTCCAGGCCCGCAGCCCGCCGTCGAGCACCCGGACCTCGACGCCGGCCTGCCGGAGCAGCCACCACGCCCGAGCCGCCGCGAGTCCCTTGGTGTCGTCGTAGGCCACGACCGTGTCGCCCTGCCGCACGCCCCAGCGCCGTGCCGCCGCCTGCAGGGTCTCCGTCGAGGGGAGCGGATGCCGGCCCTCGGTGGGCGCTCCGGGCGTGGAGAGCTCCTGATCCAACGACGCGAACACGGCGCCGGGGATGTGGCCAGAGCGGTAGTCGCCCGGGCCCGCCTCGGGACGGTCCAGGCGCCAGCGCACGTCGACGACCCGGATCGGGGCGCCGTTCTCGAGGAGGTCGTGGAGTTCTGCCGCGGAGACGAAGTGACTCATGGTGCGAGGCTACCGAGTCCGCGGCGCCACGCGTCGATCGCCGTCACGGACCGACACGGTCCTCGCGGCCCGGGAATAGCCACGCGCCCACGGCGTTTCCCCTCACATGATTGAAACTTCAACGGTCGCCGCGGAGCGCACCCGCGTGCGGGTGCCCCTGCGCTTCGCGGACGGCTTCGCGACGACGGCCGACGTCGTGACCTTCGATGGACTCGTGGACGGGCGCGAGCACCTGCTGCTCGGACTCGGTGACTGGCAGGCGGCGCTCGCCCGCTCTGCCGCCGGCGGCGAAGCTCCCCTCGTCCGCCCGCACAGCGAGTGCCTCACGGGAGACGTGTTCGGCTCCGAGCGCTGCGACTGCGGGCCGCAGCTGCGGGAGGCCGTCGAGCGGATCGCCGCCGAGGGCGGCTTCCTCCTCTACCTCCGGCAGGAAGGCCGCGGCATCGGGCTCTACGCCAAGCTCGACGCGTACGCGCTGCAGGACGCCGGCCTCGACACCTATGAGGCGAACGTGGCCCTCGGACGCGGCGAGGATGAGCGGGACTACACCGTCGCGGCGCAGATGCTGCGCGCGCTGGGCGTGGACCGCATCCGCCTGCTGAGCAACAATCCCGACAAGGCCGCGCAGCTCGACGGGCTCGGCATCCATGTCACCGAGCGGGTGCGCACCGAGGTGCACCTGTCCGAGGCGAACTCGCGCTACCTCCAGGCGAAGCGCGACCACACGGCGCACACGATCGACCTGACCGCGGCGTGACCTCCGAGGAGCACGACATGAACGAGACGCGGCACCCGCGGCGGCTCGACGACGACGAGCTCGCGACGTGGCTCCCGATCATCCGGTTCGTCCAGCTGCTGCCCCAGGTCCTCGACCGGGCGCTGAAGGACGAGGTGGGCCTGAACCACGCCCGCTACGCGATCCTGGTGACCCTCGCCGGGCAGGGGGAGGAGGCCGTCACCATGACCGAGCTCGCGCGCATCGCCGGACTCAGCCGGTCGCGTCTGAGCCACGCCCTGGACTCCCTGGAGGAGCGCGGGTGGGTGGAGCGGACGTCGTGCTCCACGGACAAGCGCACGCTCTCCGCGACGCTGACCCCGGCGGGGCGGGAGATGCTCCGGGCGGCCGCGCCCGTCCACGTGGCCCAGATCCGCGAGCTCATCCTCGACCCGCTGTCCGCGGAGGATCGGCAGCGGCTGCAGGACATCCTGGGCGCGCTGCTTCCCGGCGTCACGGCGGCGCTGTGAGCCGCTTTCTGCTCTGAGCAGAACGTCTCGATCGCCGCACAGACGGCGGCTTATCGTGAGGCATGGCCGACATCGTCCCGTTCCCCCACGCCCCGCATCCCGTCCGTCCGCCGTCGAACGGCCCCGAACCGCTGTGGCGCGACCTGCTCGGGGATCAGCTCCGGCGGCGGCGCCATGACCGCGGCGAGACGCTCAGCGAGACCGCGGAGAAGGCCGGGGTCTCGCCGCAGTACCTCTCCGAGGTCGAGCGCGGCAGGAAGGAACCGTCCAGCGAGATGATCGCCGCGATCGCCGGGGCCCTGGACGCCACCCTCGTGGAGCTCACGAGCGCGGTCGCCGAGGAGCTTCGTCAGGCCACCCCCGCCGCGGCGGTGGTGTCGGCCTCCCGCGGCGCCTTCGCCCTCGCCGCCTGACCCGTTTCCCCTGCACGACCGGAGTCCGGGTGCACGACGGATCCTGGAGATCCGTCGTGCACCCGTCACTTCATCGTGCCTCCGGATCACGGGGACCGAGCACAGTGTCGATGAGGCCGTAGTCGAGGGCGGCGGCGGCGGTGAAGACCCGGTCCCGGTCGGTGTCGGCGCGGAGCTCCGCGAGAGAGCGGCCGGTGTGCCGACCCAGGATCGTCTCCATGTCCGCGCGCACCCGCACGACCTCGTCGGCCGCGAGGATGAGGTCCGGGATGGCTCCGCGCGACTGACCGGCCGGCTGGTGCAGCACGATGCGCGCGTGGGCGAGGGCCGCCCGCTCCCCCGGCGCTCCCGCCGCGACGAGCAGGGCCGCAGGACCGATGGCCTGCCCGACGCACGTCGTCGCGATCCGCGGACGGATGTGCTGCATGGTGTCGTAGATCGCCAGCGCGGCACCGGGATCCCCGCCCTCGCTGTTGATGTAGAACTGGACGCCGGTCTCCGGGCTGTCCGCGTCGAGGTGCAGGAGCTGCGCGATGAGGGCGTTCGCCACCCCCGCGTCGATGCCGGTGCCGAGGTAGATGACCCGCTCGGCGAGCAGATGCGAGTACACGTCCATGACCCGCTCGCCCCGCGGATGCTGGGCGATGACGTTCGGGATCGTGTAGCTGCTCATGCGTCCGCCCCCAGTCCCACCCGCGCACGACGACGCGGCAGGATCTCCGCCGTCGACTGCACGATCTCGTCGATGAACCCGTAGTCCCGCGCCTCGGCGGCGGTGTACCAGCGGTCATGGAGGGAGTCCTCGAAGATCCGCGCGAGGGGCTGACCGGTGTCGTCGGCGATGAGGCCGAGGACGGTGTCGCGCATGTGCCGGAGGTCGTCGGCCTGTGCCTCGATCTCCACCGCCGATCCGCCGATCCCCGCCGAGCCCTGGTGCATGAGGATCCGCGCGTGCGGGAGAGCGCGCCGCTTGCCCTTCGTCCCCGCGGAGAGCAGGAACTGCCCGGCGCTGCAGGCGAGACCGAGGGCGAGGGTGGAGACGTCGTTCGGGATGAGGTGCATGAGGTCGCGGATCGCCAGCATCGACGGCACGGACCCGCCGGGCGAGTGGATCCAGAGGGCGATGTCGGCCGCCGGATCCTCGGCGGAGAGGCCGAGGAGCTGCGTCATCAGGAGGGTGCCGTTGTCGTCGTCGAGGGCGCCGTCGAGGACGAGCACCCGCTCGTGGAACAGGGCGCGCCGGGCCTCGGGGCCGAACTGCGGGAGAGGTTTGTCTTCGCTCATGACCCCAGCCTCCGGCTCCGGCTGCGGCCGCGGAAGCGAATCCGCCCGGAGCAGATCCGCTGTGGGCGGCGGCGTGTGCACCCGCCGGAAAACGCGACGTAACACCGCCGACGCACGACCCGCCTAGCCTCGGGGCATGGCGAAACAGAAAGCACCCGCATGGCAGTCCGAGGACGGCCTGAACTTCCGCACCCGCAAGTGGGTGCGCCCGGAAGACCTCAACGCGAACGGCACGCTGTTCGGCGGAAGCCTGCTGAAGTGGATCGACGAGGAGGCCGCGATCTACGCGATCGTGCAACTCGGCAACTACCGCGTCGTCACCCGGCACATCTCCGCCATCACGTTCGAGGCGTCGGCGGTGCAGGGCGACCTCATCGAGATCGGGCTGCAGGCCACCCGTTTCGGCACCACGTCGCTCACCATGCGGGCCGTCGCGCGCAACATGATCACGCGCAAGCGCATCCTCACCATCGACGAGATCGTGTTCGTCAGCATCGGCGAGGACGGCCTGCCCACCCCGCACGGCTACGACGAGATCACCTACGATCGCGACCGCATGCCCACCGAGCGCATCGCCACCGGCACGATCCCCCTCCCGAAGCGCTGACCCTCATTCGCCGACCCACCCCCTTGAGGTCGACCCACCCCCGAAAGTGCGTCACTTAGGGGGGTGGGTCGCACGGAAGGGGGTGGGTCAACGATCAGCGGTGGGTGACGCGGTGACCGATCCAGAAGCCGATCGCGATCAGGCCGACCAGACCGATCCCGAGGATCCACGGGAGCAGAGAGGGTGCGGCGCCGGCCGTGGCCGTCGCGAGGGTGCCGGAGCCGTCGGCGATGCGCCCGTTGCCCGCCGCGAGGTCGGCGGCACCCGCGTCGAGCTTCGCGCTTCCGGCCGCGAGGGTACCGGACCCCTCGGCGACCGCGTCGGCGCCGGTACGGAGTTCGGTCATCCCGGACCGGAGGTCACCGGCACCCGACTGCAGCGCGCCGACGCCCGTGGCCAGAGTCCCGGCACCCTCGTCGAGCCGGGCCGCGCCGGCGCTGAGCTCCGCGGTGCCGGAGTACAGCGACGATGCTCCGGTCGAGAGGGTCTGCAGCCCGGACGAGAGATCCGCCGCGCCCGCCGCGAGCCGGGAGGTGCCGTCCTGCAGCGTCTGCGCTCCGGCGACGAGGGCGGGAGCGCCCTTCGGGGAGACCAGCGCCACGGTTCCCGGCCAGCCCTTCGAGGTGTCGCCGTTGATGAGCGCACCGACGCCGGCCGTGACACGAGCGGAGCCGTCGGCGGCGCCGATGAGTCCCTGTGCGAGGCCCGGAGCAGCCGCGGCGGGGGCGGCCAGCGCGCCGACCTGCTTCTCGACGCCGGCGGCGAGCCCCGCGAGCTGCTGGAGCTGCACATCGGCAGGGTTCGCCGCGAGGAGACCCTGCAGACCGGCGGCGAGCGTCCGCGCATTGCCGGGAGCACTCGTGGCGACGCCCGTCAGCAGGGCCTTCGTCTCCGGATGGGCGAGTTTCTGCACATCGGCACTCACTCCGGCGCGCAGGGTGGTGCTGAGGGTCGTCGCCCCCTCGAGCACACCGTTCGCGTACCGGTGCGCGCCGTCGACACCGGCGGCGAGAGTGGTCGCGCCGTCGACGAGCTGCCGGGCCCCGGCGTCCGCCGCCGCCATCTTCGCCGCGAGCTCCTGCGATCCGGCGAGCGCCGTCTGGGCTCCGCCGCTCACCCGTCCCGCACCGTCGAGGGCCGTGGCGGCTCCCGCGGCGAGGGTGCCCGCACCCTCCGCGAGCGTGGTGGCGCCCGCGGCGGCGGTCGTCGCGCCGTCACTGAGCTTCGCCGATCCCTGCTGCGCGGTCGCGGTGCCTGCCGCGAGATCCTGCGTGCCCGCGGCCAGCTCGTCGGCCCCCGCGGCGAGGTCGGCAGCTCCGGCGGCGAGGTCCGCGGATCCC
Organism: Microbacterium sp. ER1; assembly: GCF_023383675.1. Classification (NCBI taxonomy): domain Bacteria; kingdom Bacillati; phylum Actinomycetota; class Actinomycetes; order Micrococcales; family Microbacteriaceae; genus Microbacterium; species Microbacterium sp. ER1. The sequence goes on along the minus strand of NZ_QCXO01000131.1, from coordinate 34,771 downwards.
CCCTGCGCGGTGGTGGTGCCGTCCGCGAGTTCCGAAGCGCCCGCGGACACCTTGCTCATCGTGGCGAAGAACAACAGCACCATCGCCGCCAGCAGAAGGCTGAGGACGATCACGGCGATGCGCATGCCGAGGCCGTGCGCGTGGGTCTTTTCACTCGTCATTGAGGACTCCCGGGGTCAGTGGCGTCGTTGCCACCCGCGACTGTAGGCCCGCCCTCTCCACCACCCCCCGGTTTTGCCGCTAGGAACCAAGTCCCACCTCAGGCGATACTCAGTTTCTTGTCGTCCTCACACAATCGCCGATCCGGCCCCTTATGTGCGAGCCACCCCCATATGTGACGCATTTTCGGGGGTGGGTCGCACGGAAAGGGGTGGGTCGGCGAGAGTCGCGAAGGCGTTCGCGAGGTCGGCGAGGAGATCGTCGACGTCCTCGAGGCCGATGGACAGGCGCAGGACGTCGGCGGCGGGACGCGCCTCCGCGGGGACCGGGCGGTGCGTGAGCGCGGCGGGGTGCTGGATGAGGGAGTCCACGCCCCCGAGCGACACGGCGTGCGTGAAGAGGCGGGTCGCCCCGGCCACCGCTGCGGCCGCTGCATAGCCGCCGCGCAGCCGCAACGCGATCATCGCCCCCGGCCCGCGGAGCTGCCGTTCCAGGATGCCGCGCGGATCCCCGTCGAGCCCGGGATAGAAGACCTCGGCGACCTCCGGCCGATCGACCAGCCACTGCACGATGCGACGAGCGCTCTCCTGCTGGTGCCGCACGCGGACCGGCAGGGTCGTGAGACCGCGGTGCAGCAGGTACGCGCCGAGCGGGTGCAGGAGCCCCCCGGTCACCGCACGCACGCGACGCAGCGCCTCCGCGGTCGTCTCGTCACAGGCGACGACGCCGGCGATGACATCACCGTGGCCGCCGAGGTATTTGGTGGCGCTGTGCAGCGACATCGCCGCGCCGTGATCGATCGGGTTCTGCAGCACGGGGGTCGCGAACGTGTTGTCGACCACGACCGGCGCGCTCCCCGCCTGCCGCACGACCTCGGCGATGTCCGCGACCTCGAGGGTCGGGTTCGCCGGCGTCTCCACGACGACGAGTCCGGTGTCGGCGCGCAGCGCGGCGGCGACCTCGTCGGGACGGCAGTACGTCGTCTCCACGCCGAGCAGACCGGACCCGAGCAGGTGGTCGGTCCCCCCGTAGAGCGGACGCACCGCGACGACGTGCCGCGCTCCCGTGGCACCCGTGTGCGCGAGGATCACGGCGGTCATGGCCGCCATCCCGGAGCCGAAGGCGACGGCGGCCTCGGCGTGCTCCAGCTCGGCGAGCGCATCCTCGAAGCGCGCGACCGTCGGATTCCAGAGGCGGGCGTAGACCATGCTGCCGTCCTGCGGCGGGCGGCCCCCGGTGGCCATCGCCTCGTACGAGTCACCGCCGCGCTCGACGTCGGGCAGGGGATTGGTCGTGGAGAGGTCGATCGGCAGGGCGTGGACCCCGAGCGCCTCGAGGTCGGCACGGCCGCTGTGGACGGCCACGGTGTCGGGATGCAGCGGTGCGGTCATCCCTCCACGCTGGCCGAATCGCGGGGTTCTCGCTGGTCTTCGACAGAACAACTCATCGAATCCGGGATCCTCGCTATTCTGTGCAACATCCGGCCGTACCGAGGAGGGCACGTTGGCGAAAGCGCAACTCGACGAGATCGACCTGGAGCTGCTCGCCGCCCTGAGCCGCGATGCGGCCGTCACCAACAAGGCTCTGGCCCACCGCTTCGGACTCGCGGAATCCACCTGCGCCCACCGGATCCGCGGCCTGCGCGAGCGCGGAGTCATCCGCGACACGCGCGTCCGCCTCGACGGCTCCGCTCTCGGCTACCCGCTGCAGGCGATCATCAAGGTCCGTCTCGCGCATCACACCGGCCCCAAGGTCACGGCACTCTTCGACGCGCTCGTCGCGATCCCCCGCGTGCTCCAGGTGTTCCACGTCGCCGGGGTGGACGACTTCCTCGTGCACGTGGCCGTCCAGGATGCGACCGCTCTGCGCGACATCGTGCTCGAGCACATCACCGTCCACCCCGTCGTCCGCGGCACCGAGACGCAGCTCGTGTTCGAGCTCCGCGACGGCACGGGTTTCCTCCCCCGCTGAACGAGGGGGCAGGATGGAGGGACGCCGTTGCAAAGGAGCACCATGAGCCGTCGTGCCACCCCCGCCACCGAAGCGATCCGCGGGATGAGGGACCTCCTCTTCACGCACGCCACGGACTACGACGCCGCGCGCCGCGAGTTCGCCTGGCCGGACCTGACCGCCTTCAACTTCGCGCTCGAGTGGTTCGACGTCGTCGCCGGGGAGAACCCCGACCGTCCGGCCGTGCAGATCGTCGAGGCCGACCTCAGCCTCCGCTCCTGGACGTACGGGGAGCTCTCCGCCCGCTCCGACCAGGTCGCCGCCTGGTTGCGCGGCCTCGGCATCGGCCGCGGCGACCACGTGATCGTCATGCTCAACAACACGATCGAGCTGTGGGAGGTGATGCTCGCGATCACGAAGCTGGGCGCGGTGTCGATCCCGACCTCGACGCTGCTGTCGGCCTCCGACCTCGCGTACCGCATCGAGCACGGCCGCGCCGGCGCCGTCGTCACCCTCGGCAGCCTGGCCGACCGCCTCGAGGGGATCGACTCCGCGGTGCTGCGCATCGGCGTGGGCGCGTCGCTGCCTGCCGACTGGAAGCGGTTCGCGGACGCCGCCGCCACCACGGAGGAGTTCGTTCCGGACGGCCCGACGCCCGCCGGCGACACGGCCCTGCTGTACTTCACGTCCGGCACGACGAACCGCCCGAAGCTCGTGCAGCACACCCACGTCTCCTACCCGGTCGGCCACCTCTCCACGATGTGGTGGCTCGGCGTGCGCCCGGACGACGTGCACCTCAACATCTCCTCCCCCGGGTGGGCCAAGCACGCCTGGTCGAGCTTCTACTCCCCCTTCCTGGCCGAGGCGACGGTGTTCGTCTACAACTACGACCGCTTCGACGCGAACACGCTCATGGAGGTCATGGACACCCATCACGTCTCGACGTTCTGCGCCCCGCCCACGGTCTGGCGCATGCTCCTCCAGGCCGACCTCTCCCGGCTCGCGCACCCTCCGCGCGAGCTCGTGGGCGCCGGCGAGCCGCTGAATCCCGAGGTCATCGACCGGGTGCGCGAGGCGTGGGGCGGCACGATCCGCGACGGCTTCGGCCAGACCGAGATGACCGCCTGCATCGGCAACTCCCCGGGGCAGACGGTCAAGGTGGGATCGATGGGCCGTCCGCTGCCCGGCTACCCGGTCGTGCTGCTCGACCCGTCGACGGGCGAGGTCGTGGAGGACGAGGGCGAGATCGCGCTCGACCTCGCCCAGCCGCCGCTCGGCCTCATGGCGGGGTACTACGACGATCCGGAGAAGACCGCGGAGTCGCGGGCCGGGGGCTTCCATCACACCGGTGACATCGCCGTGCGCGACGCCGACGGCTACCTGACCTACATCGGGCGCTCCGACGACGTGTTCAAGGCCTCCGACTACAAGGTCTCGCCGTTCGAGCTCGAGTCCGTGCTGCTGGAGCACGACCTCGTGGTCGAAGCGGCCGTCATCCCCAGCCCGGACCCCACGCGCCTGGCGGTCCCGAAGGCGTACGTGTGCCTGACGCCGGACGCGGGCGCGGACGAGGCCGCCGCCGCGCGCGCCGTGTTCGGCTACGCGCACGAACGGCTGTCCTCGCACCTGTGGGTGCGGATCATCGAGTTCGTGCCCGAGCTGCCGAAGACGATCTCCGGGAAGATCCGCCGCGTCGAGCTGCGGGCACGCGAGAGCGCCCGCGTGGCCGCGGGCGACGAGGCGCGGCAGCACCGCGACCGCGACTACCGCTGAGCGCTAGGAGACGACGGCGACCGGCGCGGTGGGCGTCGCGGTCGAGCCGGTCTTGAGCGTGGCCGTCGTCGTGGTCGCCGGCGCCGGCTTCACGCGCGCGGCCCGGCGTCGCGACTCGAAGCCGCCCGCCGTGAGCATCGCGCGCACGATCCCGCCGATCACGAGCATGCCCACGAGCGACGCGCCCGCCACGATCAGCGGAAGCCACTGATTCGCGAAGCTCGCGGTGAAGCTCATCAGCGCGCACACGATCCACAGTCCGACCGCGCCGCCCGCGAGCCCCCCGGCTCCGCGGATGATCGCGATCGCGGCCACGATCGCGCAGACCGCGGCGAGCGCCGCACCCACGTATCCGATCGGTACCAGAATGGCGGCCAGGTCTCTGGCCACTCCCAATGTCGTCATGACGACCCCCCGTCCGGCGGAACCCCTCCGCACCTTCGACATTAGAAGTGTCTCTCCGGAAGGCCATCCGTCTCAAGTCCGATCCGGGTCATCCTTCCGGTGGATATCGCGGATCAGCGCCGGACCGGCCACCGCAGCCGGCGGGGGCGCACGACGCGGACCGGGCGGGTGACGACCGCGTCGACCACCATCGAGCCGTCGGTGGGGCCGACGATCGCGATCGCGGAGGTCTCGGTGCCCTCGGCCGGGGCCACGGGTTGCGTCGCGAGCGCGCGATGCGCCTTGACGTAGGCCGGCACGAGGAGCACGATCGCGCCCACCCAGGCGAGCGGGTTGCTGAGGGCCACGCCGTCGAACCCGATCATCGCCCCGAGGACGACCGCGGCGACGACGCGCATCACGAGCTCGATCACGCCGGTGACCGTCGGCACCAGCGTGTGGCCGAGCCCCTGCAGCGCGCCGCGGAGCACGAAGAGCATGCCGAGCGCCCAGTAGCCGCAGCCGTTGATGATGAGCATGCGGTGCGCCATGTCGACGACGTCGTCCGAGCCGTCGCCGACGAACAGCCGGACCATCGGCGCGCCGAACGCGATGAGCAGCCCGCCGAGGACGATCGCCGCGGCGACCGCCATCCAGGTGGCCTCGACCACGCCGCGCCGGATGCGGTCGGGGCGGCGTCCACCGTGGTTCTGCGCCGCGTACATCGACACGGCGAGCCCGAGCGAGGAGAGCAGGGCGACCGCCAGGCTGTCCACGCGGGACGCCGTCGTGTAGGCCGCGACCGCGTCGGCGCCGAGCGTGTTGAGGGCGACCTGCACCGTGAGGGTCCCGATCGCGATGATCGAGGCCTGGAAGCCCATGGGCAGACCGAGGCGCAGGTGGTCGGCGATGTCGGTCCGGGAGATGCGCCAGTCGGAGCGACGCAGGTGCAGCATGGGCAGCCGCCGGCGCACGAACTCCAGGCAGAGGATCACCGAGACGGCCTGTGCGACCACGGTGGCGAGCGCGGCACCCGCGACGCCCCACTCCAGCGGACCGACCATGAGCACCACGAGACCGACGTTGAGCGCGCAGGAGACCGTGAGGAACACCAGCGGGGTCTTCGAGTCGCCGATGGCGCGGATGATGGCGGAGAGGTAGTTGAAGAACATCGTCGCGCCCGCGCCGAGGAAGCTGATCTGCGTGAACACCGTCGCCTCGGCCATGAGCTCGGGCGGCGTCTGCAGCAGGGCGAGGATCGGCCCGGCGATGAGCGGCGCGACCACCGTGAGGACCACGCTCGTGATGCCGCTGAGGAGCACGCCCGTGGCGACCGAGCGGCGCACGGCGGCGTCGTCGCGCGCACCGAAGGCCTGGGCGATGGGGATGGCGAAGCCGCTCGTGAGACCCCAGGCGAAGCCGAGGAGCAGGAAGAGCAGGCTGCCCGTCGCGCCGACGGCGGCGAGGGACTGGACGCCGAGGTGGCGTCCGACGACGATCGCGTCGGCGAACTGGTAGAGCTGCTGCACGACGTTGCCGAGCAGGAGCGGGATCGAGAAGGCGAGGATGACGCGCCACGGACGGCCCGTGGTGAGGGTGGTGGCCATGAAGGAAGGGGCTCGCAGGGAAAGAGGGGATGGATCGGGGGTGCGCCCAGTTTATCGAATCGTTTCGGGCGAACGGAACATCCCGGGCCGGATTGCCGTCGCCGGGGCGTCGATTTCGAACGAGCGGGCCGCGGTGGTTACTCTGCATCAGTCGAGGACGACCGGAGGAGATGAGCGTGACGAAGGAAGACACGGGGGCCATCCGCCAGGGGCAGACCGCAGCCGGAGGCGAGGAGCACCTGCGGCGCGCGCTCAGCAACCGGCACATCCAGCTGCTCGCGATCGGCGGGGCGATCGGCACGGGCCTGTTCATGGGCAGCGGCAAGACGATCTCCGTCGCCGGCCCCTCCGTGATCTTCGTCTACATGATCATCGGGTTCATGCTGTTCTTCGTCATGCGGGCGATGGGCGAGCTGCTGCTGTCGAACCTCAAGTACAAGTCGTTCAGCGACTTCGCGAGCGACCTGCTCGGCCCGTGGGCGGGCTTCTTCACCGGCTGGACGTACTGGTTCTGCTGGGTGGTCACGGGCGTGGCCGACGTGATCGCGATCGCGGGGTACACCGATGCGCTCATCCCCGGCATCCCGCTGTGGATCCCGGGCCTCCTCGTGGTCGTGATCCTCCTGGCGCTCAACCTGCCCACCGTCGCGGCGTTCGGCGAGATGGAGTTCTGGTTCGCGCTCATCAAGATCGTCGCGATCGTCGCCCTCATCGTGACCGGTCTCGTCATGATCCTCACCGGCTTCTCGCACGACGCCGGCACCGCGAGCTTCGCCAACCTGTGGGAGCACGGCGGCATGTTCCCGCACGGCTTCCTCGGCTTCGTCGCCGGCTTCCAGATCGCGGTGTTCGCGTTCGTCGGGATCGAGCTCGTCGGCACGGCCGCCGCGGAGACGAAGGACCCGAAGCGCAACCTTCCGAAGGCCATCAACGCCATCCCGATCCGGGTCCTGCTGTTCTACGTGGGCGCGCTCATCATCCTCATGTCCGTCACGCCGTGGACCGAGTACGTCGCCGGCGAGAGCCCCTTCATCGCGATGTTCGCCCTCGCCGGACTCGGCATCGCCGCCATCGTCGTCAACCTCGTGGTGCTGACCTCCGCGATGTCCAGCGCGAACTCCGGCATCTACTCCACCTCGCGCATGGTCTTCGGGCTGGCGCAGGACGGCGACGCCCCCCGGTTCTTCGGCCGGCTCTCGAAGCGCCGCGTGCCGCAGAACGCCCTGTTCCTGTCCTGCATCCTGCTGCTGTCCGGCGTCGTGCTGCTCTACGCGGGCAAGGACATCGGCACGGCGTTCGAGATGGTCACCACGGTGTCGGCCGTGTGCTTCATGTTCGTGTGGACGATCTTCCTCTGCAGTTACCTCGTGTACCGGCGCCGGCGTCCGGAGAAGGCGGCGACCTCGGCGTTCAAGATGCCGGGCGGCGTGTTCATGGTGTTCGTGGTGCTCGCGTTCTTCCTGTTCATCCTCTGGGCGCTGACCACTCAGCCGGACACCCTGATCGCCCTGCTCGTGACACCGATCTGGTTCGCGATCCTCATCGTCGCCTGGCTGTTCGTGCGGAAGTCGCCGCACCACCTGGAGCGCCACGCCGCGCACATCGCGTACCTGCGCGACGACACGATCCCGGCCGACTGAGCGTCAGGCGACCGACTCGAGGGTCGCGGGCCGTGCGGCCGCGACCTTCGGGGCGAAGACGCGGGGGCGGAGCGCGAGGAACAGCAGCACCATGCCGGCGGCGAGCAGCATGTGCCCCACGCCCGCGATGCCGGCGATCATCTTCGTCGACTCCTGGCCGAGCACCGTGAGGCAGCCGTGCCAGACGAGCATCGCCGAGGTCAGCACGAGCCCGGCGGTGTAGGTCCAGAAGAACCAGCCGAACGGCCGGCTCTCGGAGAGCGCGAACGCCTTCTCCAGGAGCATCACCACGAGGAAGACGACGAAGCCCAGCACGAGCAGATGCGTGTGCACGAGTCCGAGCTGCGTCGGCGCCCCCTCCGGGAAGCGGTTGATCTTGGTGAACTCACGGTAGAAGAGTCCGGAGGCGACGCCCACCAGCATGGAGGCGAACGCGGCGGTGAAGAGCCTGCGCATGGGAGTCCTTTCTGTCTGCCTCCAGCCTCGCCGTGGGGCCGTCGCCGCGGATCCATCGAACGGTTGAGACCGCGGGCGTCAGAGCAGACCGGACTCCCTGGCGATCGCGACCGCCTTCGCGCGGCTGTCGGCCCCGAGCTTCTCGAAGACGTGCACGAGGTGGGTCTTCACCGTCGCCTCCGTGACGAACAGCGCCTTCGCGATCTCCCGGTTCGAGGCCCCGGTGTCGAGCAGCCGCAGCACGTCGAGCTCGCGCCCCGTGAGCTGCACCCGCGGGGCGCGGAGGGCGCGGCCGACGCGCGCCGTGAGCTCCGGCGTCAGCGCCTGCCCGCCCGACGCGGCCTGTCGCACGGCCCGGACGATGTCCTCCGGGTCGATGTCCTTGAGCAGATACCCCGCCGCCCCTGCCTCGATCGCGCCGAGGATCTGGGCGTCGCGGTCGAACGTGGTGAGGATGAGCACCGCCGGCGCCGGGTCGAGCGCCCGGAGCGCCGCCGTCGTCTGCACGCCGTCCATGCCGGCGCCCAGCCGCAGGTCGCAGAGGACGACGTCGGGACGCAGGTGCCGGGCGAGGACGACCGCCTCCTCCCCCGACGCGGCCTCGCCCACGACCTCGGCGTCGTCGCGGCGGTCGAACAACGAGCGCACGCCGGCGCGCACGATGGGGTGGTCGTCGACGAGCAGGATCCGCACGGGGGTCACGACCGGCCTCCGAGGGGCAGGTGTGCGGACAGCGCGGTGCCGTCGCCGGGGGCGCTCTCCACGTCGAGACCGCCGCCGAGCTCGCGCAGTCGGGCGCGCATCGCCCGCAGGCCGTAGCCGCCGCCGGGCCCCGCCGAGTCCAGCCGCGACGGGTCGAAGCCACGACCGTCGTCGACAACGTCCAGCCGCACCGCGTCGCCGGCGTCCGCGAGGGTCACCACGACACGGGTGGCGCCGGCATGGCTGCGCACGTTGGCGAGTGCGGACTGGGCCGTCCGCAGCAGGGCGACCTCCGCGTCGAGGCCGAGGGCGGGCAGATCCTCGTCGGCATGGAAGGTGGCCGCGATCCCGGTCTCGGCGGTCAGGCGCTCGAGCATCCGGGCAAGGGCGTCGCTCAGCGCGGAGCCGTCCAGCTCGGCGGGCATGAGGTCGTCGACGATGCGTCGGGCGTCGGCGAGCCCTTCCGCGGCGAGCGCCCCGATCTGCCCGAGCGCCCGCTCCCGGCCGTCCTCGTGCTCGGCCGCCGACCGCGCCAGCAGGACGATGGACGACAGACTCTGGGCGACCGTGTCGTGGATGTCGCGCGACACCCTGGTGCGCTCGGCGGCGGCGCCGGACTCCCGCTGGGTCCGGGCGAGCTCGTCCTGGAGGGCCGCCATCTCCTGCTGCGTCGCGACGAGGGACGCGATGAGTCGCCGCCGCTCCCGCCCGTCGCGGACGAGCTCCAGGTAGCCGCGGGAGATCCCGAGGGCGAAGATGCCGCCCACCAGCGGCCCGATGACGTTCGCGTAGGTGGTCGTCCCGGTGTGCAGCAGCGGCGCCACGATGACGACGGCGAGGATGAGGATGCTGAGCAGCACGGCCCATCGCAGTCGCAGCAGGAAGCCGGCGAGCAGCCACAGCGAGAACGCCAGCCAGACGAACTCCGGCGACAGCGCCACCGCCCCCAGCCAGATGGCCGTGAGCCCCAGCAGCCAGCCGGCGGCGAGCGCCCGGTCGTCCGTGCGGGAGGAGAGCAGGAGCCCGCCGCCGTACCAGCCGAGGAAGGCGAGGGCGGTCGCGAGCAACCACGGCACCGGGACCCCGTCGGCGAGGGAGCGGACGACGCCGACTACCGTGAGCACGACGGTGATGACGGCCTGGCCGATACGGAGCGACGTGACCAGGCGCCCCCAGGAGCGCGTGCGTCCCGTCCGCCCTCCCGGGTGGTCGGTCTCGGCGGTGTCTCCGGTCGGCATGCTGACATTCTCGTCCGCCGGGCCGGTGTGCGCCTCCATCGTTCGGTCGACCCGGTTCGAATCGCCCGATTGGCGCCATCCGGGCCGGATCTGGGACCAATCAGGCGATTCGAACGGAGGTATCGTGGGGCCGATGTCGACACCGCACCCGTTCCCGGCGACGATCGCGGCGGCCGTCGACCACGAGCTCGTCATCCGCAAGTCGCGCTTCCTCACGCACGTCGCGCCGGTGTCGACGGTGGCCGAGGCTGAAGCCGTCATCGCGACGATCCGGAAGCGCGCCTGGGACGCGAACCACAACTGCACCGCGATGGTGACCGGTCTGCACGGGGATCAGGCGCGCTCCTCGGACGACGGCGAGCCCTCCGGAACAGCCGGCGTCCCGATGCTCGAGGTCCTCCGGCGCCGCGGCCTCACGGACGTCGTCGCGGTGGTCACCCGCTACTTCGGCGGGGTGAAGCTCGGGGCGGGCGGCCTCATCCGCGCCTACTCCACCGCGGTGTCCGAGACGCTCGACCGCGCCGCACTCGTCCGTCGCGCGGCGCTCACCCAGGCGACCGTCGAGGTCCCGCACGCCGAGGCCGGCCGCTACGACAACCTGCTCCGCGACTGGGCGGCGTCCCACGGGGCCACGCTCGGCACGCCGACCTACGGGGCCTCCGCCCAGCTCGAGCTGTGGGTGCCCGCCGCCGCGCTTCCGCGCCTGACCGCCGACCTCGCCGCCGCGTCCGGGGGCGCCGTGGCCCCGGTGGCCGGGATCGAACGGATCGTCGACGTCGCGGACTGAGGCCTCCCGGCGGCCGCACACCGTCCGACGGATATCCTGGACGCCGCGGTCGCGGAAGGAGAGCGATGTTCGACAGTCCGCTCTCGGCCTCGCCGTACGAGATCCTCGGCGTGGATCCGGCCGTCGACGACGCCGAGCTCCGGCGGGCGTATCGGCTGCGACTGCGGCAGACCCACCCCGACACCGGCGGCGACGCGGCCGTGTTCATCCAGGTCCAGCGCGCGTGGGAGCTCATCGGCACCGCGGAGGACCGCGCCGCGTACGACCGCCGCGCAGGCCTGACCGACGACGGCGGCGAATGGAGCGGCTGGCGTCCCCCGACGGTACGCACCGACACCCGGCCGCGCGCCCGCTCCTATGGACACCCCGGGGGCTGGCGCCGCGAACGCTACCTCTCCCTGATCCGCGAGTGGGCGGGTCACGGGGTCGAGGTCCCCGACCCGTACGCCCCGGCCCTCGTGCGCGCCGCCCCACGGGAGCTCCGGCGGCTGCTCGCCGACGCGCTGGCGGAGGAGGCCACGGCCCGCACGGTCTCCGACCTCGGCATGGGCTTCACGGTCTGGCACGACGTCGCCGCAGGACAGACCCCCGAGGACAAGCTCGACCACGTGGTGCTCAGCCCGTCCGGCCTCTACGGCGTCATGTCCGAGGACTTCGGCGGGGTCGTGGGGTTCCGCCGCGGGGAGATCACCGGCCCGAGCCTCGGCACCCGGGCCCCGGTCACGGCGGCTCTCGCCCGGATGCGCGCGGTGGCGAAGGCCGCGAAGGTGAAGTTCGGCGGGGCGATCGTGGTGCTCCCCGACGACGACCTCGCCCAGGCGGTCACCCCGCTCGGCAGCAACCGCGGGGTCCCCGTCGTGGTGGTGCGGCGCAGCGCGTTGGCGATGGTCCTGCGGCAGGGCGTCCCCGGGGCGCGGGCCATCGGCGGCAACGAGCTGTTCGATGTCCGCACGCGTCTGCAGCAGACGGTCCGCTTCGTCTGACGGCGGCGACGCGCCCGGCATCCCGGCATGCTCTTTTGAATCACTCAAAACACGTGTAGAGTCGAGGGCATGGAGACGGAACTCGACTCGGCGTTGCGCGACGCCGGGCTGCGTGCGACTGCGGGCCGTGTCGCCGTTCTCGAGGCTCTCGGCTCCATGGCCCACACGGATGCGGAGCGGGTCTACCGCGCCGTGTCCGACGTGCTTCCGACCACGTCGATCCAGTCGGTGCACAACATCCTCGCGGACCTGACGACGGCGGGCCTCATCCGCCGGATCGAACCGGCAGGCTCCGCGGCGCTGTACGAGCGGCGCATCGACGACAACCACCACCATGTCGTCTGCACCTCCTGCGGTGCGGTCGGCGATGTGGACTGCGTCGTCGGCGAGGCGCCGTGTCTCACCCCGTCCTCGACGGGGGGCTTCACCGTGCAGACAGCTGAAGTCACCTTCTGGGGCCTCTGCCCCAGCTGCCAGAACGCCGCGTAGGCGCATCCACCGATCCCCTCCCCGAGGGTCCGTTCGGCATGTCCGCGCGGAGAAGGAGAAGACCATGACCAACCCCACCGACGCGGGCCGTCCGGCCACGACGACGCAGGCCGGAGCGCCGATCGCGAGCGACACCCACTCGCTGACCGTGGGCCCCGACGGCCCCACCGCGCTGCACGACCACTACCTGGTCGAGAAGCTCGCCTCCTTCAACCGCGAGCGGGTGCCGGAGCGCAACCCGCACGCCAAGGGCGGCGGCGCGTTCGGCGAGTTCGTCGTCACCGAGGACGTCTCGAAGTACACCCGTGCGGCCGTGTTCCAGCCGGGCGCCACCTCGGAGACCCTCCTCCGCTTCTCCTCCGTCGCCGGTGAGCAGGGCTCGCCCGACACCTGGCGCGACGTGCGCGGGTTCTCGCTGCGCTTCTACACGACCGAGGGCAACCTCGACATCGTCGGCAACAACACCCCGACGTTCTTCCTCCGCGACGCCATCAAGTTCCCGGACTTCATCCACTCGCAGAAGCGCCTCGGCGACTCCGGCCTGCGCGACGCGGACATGCAGTGGGACTTCTGGACCCTCTCGCCCGAGAGCGCCCACCAGGTCACCTACCTCATGGGCGAGCGCGGCCTGCCCCGCAGCTGGCGTCACATGAACGGCTACGGCTCGCACACCTACTCGTGGATCAACGCCGAGGGCGAGGTGTTCTGGGTGAAGTACCACTTCATCTCCCACCAGGGCGTCGAGGCGATGAGCCCGGAGGAGGCCGAGCAGCTGGCCGGTTCCGACGCGGACCACTACCGTCGCGACCTGTTCCAGTCGATCGCCGAGGGCGACTTCCCGAAGTGGGACCTGTACGTGCAGATCATGCCGTACGACGAGGCCAAGGACTACCGCTTCAACCCCTTCGACCTCACCAAGACGATCTCGAAGAAGGACTACCCGCGCATCAAGGTCGGCACGCTGACCCTGAACCGCAACCCGGAGAACTTCTTCGCGCAGATCGAGCAGGCCGGCTTCGCGCCGGGGAACCAGGTGCCCGGTACCGGCATCTCCCCCGACAAGATGCTCATGGGCCGGATGTTCGCCTACCCGGACGCCCAGCGTCACCGCATCGGCGCGAACTACAACCAGCTGCCGGTGAACCAGCCGCACGCCGCCGAGACCCGCAACTACCAGCACGAGGGCTCGATGCGGTACCAGTACAACGACGCCGCGCACCGCACCTACCAGCCGAACTCCTTCGGGACCCCCGGCGGCCCCGCGGCCGACCCGGCGAAGGGCATCGAGGTGAACTGGTCGGCGGACGGCGAGCTCACCCGCTCCGCCGCGACGCTGCACGCTGAAGACGATGACTTCGGTCAGGCCGGCACGCTGTACCGCGAGGTCTTCGACGGCCCGCAGCGCGCCCGCTTTCTGGAGGTCCTGACCGGTCAGGGCCGCTCGATCACGGTCGACGCCATCCGCGAGCGCTTCTTCCAGTACTGGACGAACGTGGACGCCGAGCTCGGCGCCGCTCTGCGCGACCGCGTCTGACCCGAGACCCCGGGTTCTCCTCGAAACCCCCTCTCCGCGACACCGCGGGGAGGGGGTTTCGGCGTGTAACCGGGGTCTCGGCGCCAGGGAAGGGAGAAGTGGGGGGAGGATGGTGGGGTGGCTGTTCCCCTCTCCGACCTCACCGAGATGCCCGACCCGCAGCACGTCTACGCGGCGGACGGCACACGACTGGCGACGTACACGTGGGGGGAGCTCGACGCCCCCGTCGTGGTGACCGTGCACGGCTTCGCCTCGGGCGCGCGCGACAACTGGGTGCTCACCGGCTGGGTGCGCGAGCTGACCAGGGCCGGGTACCGCGTGCTCGCACTCGACCAGCGGGGCCACGGGCAGAGCGACAAGCCGCACGAGTCCGACGCCTACGCCATCCGAAACCTCGTGACCGACGTCGAGACCGTCATGGACACGTACCTCGTCGACGACGCGTTCTACCTCGGCTACTCGCTCGGCGCCCGGGTGGGGTGGGAGGTGGCCCGCGAGCTCCCGCATCGGATCGGCCGGGCGGTCCTGGGCGGGGTCCCCGACGGCATCCCCCTCGCGCGTCTGGACCTCGACCAGGTGCGCGCGTACATCACGGACGGCACCCCGGTGGAGGACCGCACGACGCAGAACTACATCGCGCTGACCGAGCGGGTGCCCGGGAACGATCTGCGCGCGCTCATCGCCCTGGCCGAGGGACTTCGGGGCTCCGGCACGATCGATCCCGATCCCGCGGACGCCCCGGTCGTGCCGCTGCTGTTCGCGACGGGATCGAAGGACGCGATCATCGAGGGCTCCCGGGCGCTGGCGGCCGCGGCTCCCGATGCCCGTTTCGTCGAGCTCCCGAACCGCCACCACTTCAACGCCCCCGGCTCCCGCGACTTCAAGGAGGCCGCGCTCGGTTTCTTCGCCGAGTCCTGACCCCGCGAGACCCCGTCTACGCGCCGAGACCCCCTCCTACACCCGCGTGCAGGAGGGGGTCTCGGCGGGAAAGCGGGGTCTCGGGGATCAGGCGGTGGCGTCCTCGCGCTTCGGGAGGACCCAGCCGGCGCGGGGGAAGTGGCACGTGTAGCCGTTCGGGTACTTGATCAGGTAATCCTGGTGCTCGGGCTCGGCCTCCCAGAACGGACCGGCGGGCTCGATCGTCGTGACGGCCTTCCCTGGCCACAGCCCGGAGGCGTCGACGTCGGCGATCGTGTCCCGGGCGACCTGCTCCTGCTCGGGGGTGAGCGGGAAGATCGCCGACCGGTAGCTCGACCCGATGTCGTTGCCCTGGCGGTTCAGCGTCGACGGGTCGTGGATCTGGAAGAAGAACGCCAGGATGTCGCGATAGGTCGTCGCGCTCGGGTCGAAGACGATCTCCACGGCCTCCGCGTGACCGGGGTGGTTGCGGTAGGTCGCGTGGTCGTTCTCCCCGCCGGTGTAGCCCACACGGGTGTCGATCACCCCGGGCTGACGGCGGATGAGGTCTTCCATGCCCCAGAAGCAGCCGCCCGCGAGGACGGCCGTCTCGGTCCCGGGGGTGCGGGTGATGGTTCCGGTGTCGGTCATGACTGCTCCTCAGAGGTGTGGGTGGTGAAGAGGGGGCTGTAGCGACCGTACCCCTCCTTCTCGAGATCCTCCGCCGGGATGAAGCGGAGGGCCGCCGAGTTCATGCAGTAGCGCAGGCCGCCCTCGGCGCGGGGTCCGTCGTCGAAGACGTGTCCCAGGTGGCTGTCGGCGCCGGACGACCGCGCCTCGGTGCGGGTCATCCACAGCGTGCGGTCGGTCTTCGTGGTCACGGCGTCGGCGTCGATCGGGCGCGTGAAGCTCGGCCAGCCGGTGCCGCTGTCGTACTTGTCCCGGGAGGAGAACAGCGGCTGCCCGGAGACGACGTCGACGTAGATGCCGTCGTCGTGATTGTTCCAGTAGGCGTTGCGGAAGGGCGGCTCGGTGGCGTCCTGCTGCGTGACCTCGTACTGCAGGTTCGTGAGACCGCTGACAGCCTCGGGGGTCCTGCCGTAGTCGTTCGACATGAGTGGCTCCTTGTCCGACGCCGCTGGCTGCGGCGTCACTGAGGAGAACCAGGGACGAGCCCGTTTTGGTCCCGCGGGGCTGGGAGCGGGCTGAGAGTTTCTCGCGCTCAGCCCGCGTCCCGGACGACGGCGAGGTTCCGTTCCGCGGTGCGGACGATCTCCGCGACCGTGCGATCTTCCGGCCGTCGCGCGACCTTGAGGCCGAGCCAGGGCACGTCGCCCGCGACGCGGAGCCCCGCGCGGACGTGTGCCGCGTCGAGCAGCGAGGCGGACGCGGGATGGGCCTCCGCGATGGGCAGGTGCGCGTCCACCCAGGCGGGGCCGTACGGGCTCTCGACCGGCGCGGCCCCGGAGAACGCGAGCCCGGTCAGCAGCCCCGAGGCCGCGGCGTCGGCGATCTGCGCGGTCACCGCGTCCGCGTCTCGCAGCTCGATCGCCGACCGCCCCCAGTTGAGCCAGAGGCCGACCGGGGCGTCGGCGGACCGGATGGCCGCGATCTCGGCAGCGAGCGGGAGGAACCCCTTCTCGGGCGTTTGCCCCGGGACGGCGGCGTCGCAGTGCTCGATGACGAGCCGGGCTCCGCTCCAGTCGAACGCCGCGACCTCCTCCAGCGACCGGGCGAGCGCGTCCCCGTCTCCCCTCCCGCGGGGCGCGGTGTGCAGCATCACCACCGCGACCGATGGGGCGCTCTCGGCGGTGAGCCGCGCGACGTCGTCCGCCACGCGCCGCAGATCCGCCACCGCCGCGGCTCTCCCCTCCTCCTGCGGCGAGGCGAGTCCGTACGACGGGTCCTCCGCGAGCCGCCGCATCACGAACGGCACCGGGGTGACCGCGAGGGGCACGCCCGGCACATGGCCGAGGAACCAGGACGGGTCGTGCGGATGGACCGCCCCCATCCACGGCACCTCGAGCCCGGCCACCCCGGGGAGCGCGCAGAGCTGCGGCAGCAGCGTGGCCTCCAGCGCCGGATCCCACCGGGCGTGCGCGGGCGACAGCGGATAGGCGCTGAGGAGCACGGGGGTCACGGACGGGCCTCGGCGAGACTCCGCGCGAACCACGACGTGATGGTGGCCGGATGGGTGATGGCCGTGCCGACGCAGACCGCGTAGGCTCCCGCGGCGATCGCGGCGGCGGCGTGCACCGGGGTGTGGATGCGCCCTTCCGCGACGATCGGGCGGGTGCAGCGTGCCGCGATGAGGCCGATGAGCTCGAGGTCGGGGCCGTCGCCCTTCGGCCGCTCCCCGGTGTAGCCGGACAGGGTCGTGCCGAGGATGTCGGCGCCCGCGGCTTCGGCGGCGATCGCGTCGTCGAGGGAACCGCAGTCGGCCATGATGAGCGCGTCGGAATGCGCGCGCAGCCCGACGATGGTCTCCGCGAGGGTCCGGCCGTCGGGCCGCGGGCGTCGGGTGCCGTCGATCGCCACGATGTCGGCACCCGCGTCGGCGACGGCCACGGCATGCTCCAGCGTCGGCGTGATGAAGACGTCGGCATCGCCGTCCTTCCACAGTCCGATGATCGGCACCGGGAGATCCGCGACCGCGCGGATGTCGTCGATCCCCTGCACGCGGATCCCGGCGGCACCGCCGACGAGGGCGGCGTCGGCGACCTGCGCCATGGTCCGCGGGTCGCGCATCGCCTCCCCGGGGTACGCCTGACAGGAGACGATCAGGCCGCCGCGCAGGCGTTCGAGGATGGGGGTCGGTGTCATGGTCGCCTCCAGGCGGATGCCGCGGCTCCTCGCAGCGGCGCGTCGTCGCCGAGGGTTCCCGGCAGGATGGGGGTGTCGTGCAGGGCGTCGATGGCCTCCGCGTAGAAGGCCGCACGCAGGGAGTCCCACCACAGCTCGCCGATGCGCGGCACGCCGCCGGTGACGACGATCCGCTCCGGGTCGAGGAGGGTCGCGGCTCCGGCGAGCGCGCGGCCGACGGCGGCGGCGGAGTCCTGGATGGCGCGGGCGGCGAGCGGGTCCCCCGCGCTGGCCGCGACGGCGACCCCGCGCGCATCGCGCAGCGCCGGGTCGCCGCCGAGCGAGAGGTAGTGCCGGTGCAGGCCGATGCCGGAGCCGAGGGCTTCGAGGTGTCCGTTCCGCCCGCAGGGACAGCGGAGGTGCGCGGCACCCGGGATCGGGAGATGCGCGAGCTCGCCCGCCACGTGATGGGCGCCGCGCACCGGACGGCCGTCGAGGATGACGCCCGCGCCGACGCCGGTGCCGACGGCGACGACGAGGGCGCTCGCGGCTCCGGCGGCGGCTCCGTGCCGGTGCTCCCCCGCGGCGTGCGCGTCGACGTCGTTCTGCACCGCGACCGGGGCGGCGGCGGGGAGGCGGTCCGCGAGGGCTTCCCGGATGAGGGCGGCCAGCGGGGTGCCCGGCCAGTCGGCGAAGGTGTCGGTGGCCGACACGATCGTCCCCGTCCGCGCGTCGACCACGCCCGCGGTGCCGATGCCGACGCCGGCGAGCGCTGTCCCGTCGTCGAGCAGTTCCTCCGCGAGCGCGGCGACGGTCGCCACGACGGCGGCGGGTCCCGCGCTCGCGGGAGTCGGCGCCGCGGCGGTGCGCAGCAGCGCGTCCGCCCGATCGGCGAGCGCCGCGGCCGTCTTGGTGCCGCCGATGTCGACGGCGAGGACGACCTCGCGCATCAGACGGCGACCGGAAGCAGACCGAGCTCGTCGAGGATCGTGCGGATGCCGGCGACGGCCTCCGGGGAGAGCGACTCCACCGTGTCGGCCATCGCCGCGTGGTCGATGATGCCGCGCGCGTGCATCGCCGCCTTGAACGCGCCGACGCCGGTGGCGTCGCCGGACAGCCCCTGCGGCTGGAACACGATGTCGAAGAGCCGGTTGATGCGCTCCTGCTCGGCCCGGGCGGTCGCCCAGTCACCGCGCTGCGCGGCCTCCCAGAGGCGCACGTAGCCCGCGGCCTCCACGTTCGCCAGGCCCGGGACGACCCCGGCGGCACCGACGAGGGCCATCGCGTCGACCACGACCTCGTGCCCGGTGAGCAGCTGCAGCGGACGACCGGCGGCCTCGTTCGCCGCGATCAGTCGGCGGAATCCGACGTCGTCGCCGGAGGAATCCTTCACCCCCTGGATGACGCCCTCCCGGCCGAGCTGCACGAGCAGGTCGATGCCGAGCTTGGAGTGCACCCGCACCGGCACGTCGTAGGCCCAGAGCGGCACGTCGATCGCGGCGGCGATCGTCCGGAAGTGCGCGGCGACCTCGGCCGGGGAGCTCAGCGTGTACAGCGGCGCGGTGGTCACGATCGCCTGCGCGCCCGCGGCGACGAGCCGGCGGGCGGTCTCGATGATGCGCGGGGCCGTGAGCTCGATCGCGCCGGCGATGACGGGCACGCGTCCGGCGTTCGCGGCGACGATGGTCTGCAGCAACTCGACGCGCTGGTCGTCCGTGAAGTACGCCGTCTCGCCGGTGGAGCCGAGCGCGAACAGTCCGGAGACGCCCTCCCCGATCAGGCGCTCGACCAGGCGGGTGAGCGACGCGTGGTCGATCGTCCCGTCGGGGAGCAGCGGGGTGGCGACCGGCGGGACGACGCCGGAGAACGACAGGGCGGGAGCGGGGGAAGGCATAGGTGTTCCGTCTTTTCAGTGGTGGGGTTCGAGCAGCGAGGGCGCGGCGCCCAGCAGCGTGCGGGTGTAGGGGTCGGCGGGGTCGTCGAAGACCCGGGCGGCGTCGCCGTGCTCGACGACGCGGCCCTTGTTCATCACGGCGATCTCGTCGGAGAGGTAGCGGACGGTCTGGATGTCGTGGGAGATGAAGACCATGCCGAGCCCGAGCTGCTGCTTCAGGTCGGTCAGCAGGTTCAGGATCTGCGCGCGCACGGAGACGTCGAGGGCCGAGGTCGGCTCGTCCGCCACGATGACTTGGGGGTCGAGGACGAGGGCCCTGGCGATCGCGACGCGCTGCCGCTGGCCGCCGGAAAGCTGGCTGGGCAGCGCCTCCAGCGCCGACGACGGCAGCCCCACGAGCCCGATGAGGTCGCGCACCTTGCGCTCCCGGCTCGCCGGGGAGCCGAGGCGATGCACCTGCAGCGGATCCAGCAGCGCGTCCCGCACGGTCATGCGGGCGTTCAGAGCCGTCGCCGGGTCCTGGAAGACCACGGAGAGGATGCGTCCCAGGCGCTTGCGCACCGTGGGGGTGAAGGAGCGCACGGTCTCCCCGTCGAAGACGACCTGACCGCTCGTGGGCTTCTCGAGGCCGATCAGCACCTTCGCGGAGGTGGACTTGCCCGAGCCGGACTCGCCCACGATGCCCAGCGTCTGTCCGCGGCGGACCGTGAGCGAGACCCCGGCGAGCGCGTCGACGTAGTGCGGGCGGAACAACGACGAGCTGCGGGCCCGGTAGCGGACGCGCACGTCCTGCAGCTGGATGACGGGTTCGCTCATCGTCCTGCTCCGATCGGTTCGACGGGCGCATCGTCGGGATGCGCGGAGTAGTAGTGCTCGGTGCCGTCGATGTGCCGCCGCACGGGTTCCACTCCGGCGTACCGGGCGGGTTCCGCGGAGCGCGGCGCGAAGCGGTCGCCCTGCGGGAAGTCCCGCGGGGAGGGGACGACACCGGACACCTGGTGCAGGCGGTCGGAGCCGGCCTCGATCGAGAGCACCGCCCCGAGCAGGCCCTGGGTGTACTCGTGGACGGGCTGCGTGAGCACCTCGCGGGTGGTGCCCTGCTCCACGACCTGGCCCGCGTACATCACGGTTATCCGGTGGGAGAGCTCGGCGACGAGGGCGAGGTCGTGCGAGACGAACACCAGTGCGAACCCGAGCTCGCGCTGCAGCCGCATGAGCAGCTCCACGACCTGCGCCTGCACTGTCACGTCGAGGGCCGTGGTGGGCTCGTCGGCGATCACCAGCCGCGGGTCGCGGGTCAGGGCCATCGCGATGAGCACGCGCTGCCGCTGGCCGCCCGAGAGCTCGTGCGGGTACGAGGCGAGCGTGCGCTTCGGATCGAGACCGACGAGCTCCAGCAGCTCCTCGGCCGTGCGAGTGCCGCCGCGGGAGGTGAGCTGCTTCATCTGCGCGCGGATCAGCATCGCGGGGTTCAGCGAGCTCAGGGCGTCCTGGTAGATCATCGCGATGTCGTGGCCGCGCAGCGCGTTGCGCTCCTTCGGCGTCATCCGCAGCAGATCCTTCCCGTCGAACAGGATGCGCCCGCGGATGTCGGCCTTCGGATCGAGCAGCCCCATGATCGCCAGCGAGGTGATGGACTTGCCGCACCCCGACTCCCCCACGAGCGACATGGTCTCGCCGGGGCGCACGGTGAAGCTGACGTGGTCGACCACGTCGACGTCGCCGTGGCGCGGGAAGGAGATGCACAGGTCCTGCACCTCGAGCAGCGGCACGGCGTCTCCCGTGTAGACCAGGCGATCGATACGGGAGAGTTCGCGGACGCGCAGCTCGGCGAGGCGCTCCGCCAGCGGCACCGTCTCCGCGGTGGGCACGAGCACGTCGGGCACACCGCTGGGCACCGAGAGGTTGACCGCGGTGTCGACCGTCGGGATGACGTGGGTGTCGTCCGGGGCGGCGGCCTCCTCCAGGTCGTGCGTCGACTCCTCCGTGTTCGCGGCGTCGGCGGTGATCTTCCTGGCGCGCGGCGAGACCATGGCGTCGGTCATCCCCTCGGACAGGATGTTGAGGCACAGCACGGTGATCATGATGAGGATGCCGGGGAAGAAGGTCGCCCACCAGGCTCCGCTCATGAGCAGGTTGCGCCCCGCGGCGATCACGTTGCCCCAGGACGGCTCGGGGTCCGGCACACCGGCCTGGAGGAAGGACAGCGAGGCCTCGAACACGATCGCGTCGGCGACGAGCACCGTGGCGAAGACGAGCACGGGTGCCATGGCGTTGCGGGCGACGTGCCGCACGATGATCCGCGGGGTCCCCGCGCCCATCACGCGGACGGCCGAGACGTAGTCCTCGCCGTACTGGTCGAGGATGTTCGCGCGGACGATGCGGGTCAGCTGCGGCACGTAGAGGAATGCGATCGTGAGCACGAGCACCGGCAGCGACTTGCCGAACACCGCCACGAACACCGCGGCGAGCGCGATGCCGGGGAACGACATGATCACGTCCATGACGCGCATGAGGGTCTCGGAGATCCACTTCGGCGCGGTCGCGGCGATCGTGCCCAGCACGCAGGCGACCGCGAGGGCGACGAGGGTGGCCCCGAGCCCGATCACGAGGGAGTAGCGGGCCCCGTAGACCAGTCGGGAGAAGATGTCGCGACCCTGCCGGTCGGTGCCGAACCAGTGCTCCCCGCTCGGCGGCTGCACCGGCGGGCCGGAGGCGAGCGGGTCGTACGGCGAGATCAGCGGAGCGAGGATCGCGGCGAGCGCGATGATCGCGAGCACGGCGAGGCAGATGACCGAGCCGAAGGAGAGAGGGCCCCAGCGGAGGCCGGGGACGGAGAGCCGTTCCGTGAGTCTGCGTCGCATGTCACACCGCCCGGATTCGAGGATTGATGAGCACGTACAGGAGGTCGACGATGATGTTGATCACGACGAACGCGAGCGCGACCGCGAGCGTCACGCCCTGCACGAGGTTGGGTTCGTTGTTGGTGACCCCGTTGAGGATGAGCGTGCCCATCCCGGGGATCGCGAAGATGATCTCGATCACCACGGCGCCGCCGAGCAGGTACCCGATGCGGAGACCGAGCACGGTCACGGGGGTGATCAGCGCGTTGCGCAGCACGTTGCGGCCGACGACGATCACCCGCGGGATCCCGGCGCCGAGGGCGGTGCGCACGTAGTCGCGGTCGAGCTCCTCGACCATCGAGGTGCGCACGACCCGGGAGAGCTGCCCGATCACGGGCACGGCGAGCGCGACCGCGGGAAGGGTCATCCGGGCGAGCCACCCGGACGGGTCGTCGGCGAAGGCCGGCAGCGGGCCCGAGGCCGGCAGCACGCCGAGCGCCAGGGTGAACACCTGGATGAGGAGGATCGCGAGCCAGAAGGAGGGCGTGGACAGCGCGGCGACGCCGAAGACGCGGATGACCTGGTCGGGCCAGCGGTCGCGGTAGACCGCGGCGAGGACGCCGATCACGAACGCCACGACCACCGCGATCACGAGCCCGAGGAAGGTCAGGGCCAGCGTCACCGGGAAGGCCCTGGCGACCTCGTCGACCACCGGCAGGCTGCGGGCGGAGTAGGTGCCCAGGTCGCCCTGGACGAGGCCGAACAGGAAGTTCACGTAGCGGACGAACAGCGGGAGGTTCAGTCCGTGGTCTTCGCGGTACGCCTCCAGCGCTTCGGGGGACGCGGTCTCGCCGAGCGCGGTGCGTGCCGGGTCGACGGGCGAGAAGGACATCACGAAGAAGACCAGGAACGTGATGCCGAGGATCATCAGCGGCAACTGCAGCAGTCGCCGGCCGACGAGGCGGAGCGTGTGGGACACGTGCCGCTCCTTCCGGGGGTGGGGTGGCGGGGGCGCGCTCTTCGGGCGAGCGCGCCCCCGTCCTGTCGGGCAGGTGCTACTTCGCGGCCACGCCGACGTCGAGGAACGACAGTCCGGTCGTGGGGACCGGCTGGAAGCCGACCAGCTCCTGCGAGCTCCAGGCGGTGGGCAGCTTGCGGTGGAACAGCGGGTACAGCACGGCCTGGTCGGAGATCAGGTCGTACGCCTGGTTCCAGGACTCCTGCTGCTCCTCGCCCTCCTGGGTGACGGCGGTGTCGAGCAGCGTGCGCAGCTCGGCGTACTCCGGGGAGTCGGCCCAGGCGGTGCGCGTCTGGGTCCAGACGTTCTCGCCATACCACCAGTTCATGAGCAGGTCGGGGTCCACGCCGAACACCGACGGGTCACCGGGGGCGATGGCGACGGTGTAGTCGCCGGAGTCGACCTTCTCGTACATCGACGCCGACTGGCTGATGTCGAGGGTGGTGTCGATGCCGATCGCGTCGAGGGACTCCTTGATGAGCGGGGCCACCTCCTTCACCCATCCGGTGTCGGTCATGCGCAGCGTGATCGCGAGGTCGGAGACCCCGGCCTCCGCCAGCAGCTCCTCCGCCTTCTCCGGGTCGTACGAATAGACCGTGGAGGCCTCGTGGTAGTTCGGGTAGTCCTCGGGAAGGAACGACGTGGCCGGGGTGGCGTTGCCGAGCATGCCGGTCTCGATGATCTTGTCCATGTCGAGCGCGTAGTGCAGGGCCTGGCGGACGCGGACGTCGTCGAACGGCTCGGCCTTCGTGTTGAACATCATGAAGAGGAGGCCGAAGGACTGCACGCTCTCGACCTCGGCCGAGGCGGCCAGCCCGTCGGCGTCGATGTAGGGCACGTCCTCGATCGCCTGCACCGTGCCGGTCGACATCGCGGTGACGCGGGCGGAGGCGTCGGCGAGGAGGTTCCAGTTCATGCCCGCGGCGAGCGCGGGACGCGGGCCGTTGTAGTCGTCGTACCGCTCGAAGACGATCTTGTCCTCGGGGACGGCGGAGACGAGCGCGTACGGACCGGAGCCGATCGGGTTCGCCCCGAACTCCTCGGGATCGGCCTCGACCAGGGCCTTCGGCACGATCTTGACGACGCCGAGACGGTCGTCGATGAGGGAGAACGGGTAGTCGGTGGTGATCCGGACGGTGTCCTCGTCGACGGCCGTGACGGTGTCGATGAACTCGACGAACGAGCGGAACAGGGAGTTGTTCGCGGGGTCGAGGACGCGCTCGTAGCTGAAGACCACGTCGTCGGCGGTGACCGGGTCTCCGTTCTGGAACGTCGCGCCTTCGCGGAGGTCGATGTCGTAGGTCGTCTCGTCGACCTGCGTCGGGAAGTCGGCGGCGAGGGCGGGGGCGGGCTCCTGCGTGACGGGGTCGAGGTCGATGAGTCCCTCGAAGACGTGCCAGTTCGCCGAGACCGTCACGGCGCCGGAGGCGACCATCGGGTCGAAGCTGCCGTTCAGGGTGTACGAGATCCCGGCCTCGATGATGCCGTCCGGGTCGATGTCGCTCGCGGCGGGGCTCTCGGCGGTGCTGGCGGCGCCGCCGCCGCAGCCGGCGAGGGCGAGGGACGCGGCGACCGTGCCGGCGACCGCCATCGCGAGACGACCCGCGCGGCGGCGAGTGCTGTGTCGGTTCATGTGTGCTCCAGGTGGTGGGGGGCGACGCCTTGAGGACATCTGACGTCTGATGTACTCTAAACACACGTTCGACCGGATCACAAGAGTGAGAGGATCGGAGCGTTTCCGGCAGGCAGGAGAGGGACCCTATGAAGTCCACCACGGGGAGGGCGTCGCGGATGCGGCGAGCCACGACGGCGGATCAGATCAAGCAGCTCATCCTGACGCGCGGACTCACCCCCGGCGACCCGCTGCCGACCGAGGCCGAGCTCTGCGAGGAGCTCGACGTGTCGCGCTCCTCGGTCCGGGAGGCGATCCGCACGCTCTCCACCCTCGACATCGTCGACGTCCGTCACGGACACGGCACCTACGTGGGTCCGATGTCGCTGGACCCGATGGTCGAGGCGCTCGTCTTCCGGGGCGTGCTGTCCCCCGAGGGGTCGCTGCAGGCCCTGCGCGAGGTCGTCGAGGTGCGTCTCGCGCTCGACCTCTCCATGGCCGAGCGCGTGGTCGAGGCCGCTCAGGCGCAGGCGGACCCGGAGCTCGACGAGCTCGTCGCCGAGATGGTCGACAAGGCCGGCCGCGGCGAGTACTTCCTCGAGGAGGACAGGGCGTTCCACACCCGCCTCTTCGGCGCCATCGACAACCGCCTGGTCGGCCAGCTCGTCGGTGCGTTCTGGGACGTGCACACCGCCGTGCTCCCGCAGCTCGGCATCGCGCAGCCCGACGACATCCACAAGACCGCCAAGGCGCACGGTGACATGCTGGACGCCGCGCGCTCCGGCGACGTCGAGCGCTACCGCCAGGCCGTCATCGAGCACTACCAGCCGCTGCAGCGGGTGCTGGCGACCGCGGAGGACGTGCGGGCCTGAGCCCGGGAGTCGGTAGTCTGACTTTCCCACCACGGAAAGAGGACCCGCATGTCCGTTGGACTGCTCGCCGTCGTCGACGACATCCTGAGCGCCGCGATGAAGGCGTCGGCGAAGGCAGCCGGAGTCGTCATCGACGACGCCGCCGTGACCCCGCAGTACGTGCAGGGCCTCACCCCGGCCCGCGAGCTCCCCGTGGTCGGCAAGATCGCCCTCGGGTCGCTGGTGAACAAGTTCGTCATCATCATCCCCATCGCACTGCTGCTCACGGCCTTCGCGCCGTGGGTGCTGCCCTACCTGCTGATCCTCGGCGGCTCGTACCTGTGCTTCGAGGGCGCGGAAAAGGTGCTGGAGTGGTTCGGCGTGCAGCACGGCCACGCCGACGAGGGCGCCCGCGACGAGAGGAAGCTCGTGCTCGGCGCCGTCCGCACCGACCTCATCCTCTCGACCGAGATCATGCTCATCTCCCTCGCCAGCCTCGACAAGGGACTCGGCATCTGGTCCACCCTGGCGATCCTCGCCGTGATCGCGCTGGTCATGACCGTCGCGGTGTACGGGGCCGTGGCGCTCCTGGTGAAGATCGACGACATCGGCCTGAAGATGGCGAAGAACCCCGCGCAGCGCGTCCGGCACACCGGCACCCGGATCGTCCGGTCCATGCCCGCGGTCTTCCGCTTCATCAGCGTGCTCGGCACCGTCGCGATGCTGTGGGTCGGCGGGCACCTCGTCCTCATCAACCTCGGCGAGGTCGGGCTGCACGCTCCGGCCGATGTTCTCCACGCGGTCGAGCACGCGCTGGAGCCCCTCGGCGGCTTCGTGGTGTGGGTGGTCGACACGATCATCTCCGCGATCGCCGGTCTCGTCTGGGGCCTCGTGATCGTCGGCGTCGTCCTCGGCATCGCGAAGCTCTTCGGCAGGAAGCCGAGCTTCCACGAGGGCGAGGCCTCTCCCGCCGATATCCGCGTCTGACGATGACCGCCGTGCACCTCAGGCCCGCCGAGAGCGCCGACCTCGACACGATCACCGAGATCCACAACCACGCCGTCCTGCACACGACCGCGATCTGGAACGAGGAAGCCGTGGATCGCGCCGACCGGGAGGCGTGGCTCGCCGACCGGACCGCGCGCGGCTGTCCCGTCATCGTCGCCGCCGTCGAGAGCGGCGTCGTGGGCTATGCGTCCTACGCCCAGTGGCGCCCGCACAGCGGCTACCGCCTCACCGTGGAGCACTCCGTCTACGTGCGCGGCGATCAGCGCGGACGCGGCATCGGCACGCTCCTCATGATCGAGCTCATCGCCCGGGCCCGGGCAGCCGGGATGCACGTGATGATCGGCGGTGTGGAGAGTGGCAACACCGCCTCCCTCGCCCTCCACGAACGCCTCGGATTCCGGGAGGTGGGCCGCATGCCCCAGGTCGGCGCGAAGTTCGGCCGGTGGCTCGACCTCAGCATGCTGCAGCTCGTGCTCGACGAGCGCCCCACCCCCGACGCGGTGCTCTAGCGATGGGCTTCCTGCAGTGGCTCGTCGACGCCTTCTCCTCGTCCTGGGTGCTTCCGGGTGGGCAGACGCTCCTGGTGCGTGAGGTCGTCGGGAACGCGTTCGGACTCGCGAGCGCCCTCGGCGGCATGCGGCGCAAGGTCTGGGCGTGGCCGATCGGCATCGTCGGCAACCTCCTGCTGCTCACGGTGTTCCTCGGCTCCGCGCTGAGCCCCGACCCGTCGCTCCCGCATCTCCTCGGTCAGGCCGGGCGGCAGATCATGTTCATCGCCGTCGCGATCTATGGATGGATCCGCTGGCGGAATGCCGACGGCGGTCGCATCGTGCCGCGGTGGGCGCCGACCGGGGCCCGCATCGGTCTGGTCGTGGTCCTCGTCGTCGGAACCGTGGCGCTCACCCCCCTGTTCCGCGCCCTGGGTTCGTGGGAACCTGTCTGGGCCGACGCCTGGACCTTCGTCGGGTCGCTGCTGGCGACGTACGGCATGGCGAAGGGCTGGACCGAGTTCTGGCTCATCTGGATCGCCGTGGACGTGGTGGGGGTGCCGCTGCTGTTCAGCTCCGGCTACTACGCGACCGGCCTCATGTACGTGTTCTACGGCGTCTTCACGGCGGTCGGATTCGTGATCTGGTGGCGAGCGCAGCGACAGGCCGCACGCCCGATCGAGATCCTCCCTCCCGACCCGAGCCCCCGTCGTCCGGACGACGAGGGCTGAGCCACACCACGGATTGTTTCCGTGCGTGTCGTTCCCGCTCGCCCCGGCCCCGTCCGGTCCCGTTTCATGGGGGCATGACCCGGCAGATCCGCTTCAACGCGTTCGACATGAACTGCGTCGCCCACCAGTCGTCCGGCCTCTGGCGGCATCCGGAAGACCGCTCGCGGCAGTACAACACCCTGTCGTACTGGACCGACCTGGCGAAGCTGCTGGAGAGCGCGACCTTCGACGGCATCTTCATCGCCGACGTCCTGGGCACCTACGACGTCTACGGCGGCACGAACGAGGCCGCCATCCGCAACGGCGCCCAGGTGCCGGTGAACGACCCGATCCTCCTGGTCAGCGCGATGGCCGCGGTGACCGAGCATCTGGGGTTCGGCGTCACGGCCGGCACCGCCTTCGAGCACCCCTACCCGTTCGCTCGACGACTCAGCACGCTCGACCACCTCACCCAGGGCCGGGTCGGCTGGAACGTCGTGACCGGGTATCTGCCCAGCGCCGCGCGGAACATGGGCCAGGAGGACCAGCTCGCCCACGACGACCGCTACGACCACGCGGACGAGTACGTCGAGGTGCTCTACAAGCTCTGGGAGGGGTCGTGGGAGGACGACGCGGTGGTGGAGGACCGCGAGCGCGGCATCTTCACCGACCCGTCGAAGGTGCACCCGATCCGGCACGAGGGGAAGCACTTCTCCGTACCCGGCATCCACATCTCGGAGCCGTCCCCGCAGCGCACCCCGGTGATCTACCAGGCCGGCGCGAGTCCGCGCGGGGTGCGGTTCGCGGCGGAGAACGCCGAGGCCATCTTCGTCGCTGCCCCGTCGAAGGAGGTGCTCGCCGGCACCGTGAAGCGCATCCGCGACGCCCTCGAGGCCGCGGGGCGCGATCGCTATGACGCCCGCATCTACACGCTGCTGACGGTGATCACCGCGGCGACGAGCGAGGAGGCGTCCGCGAAGCACGCCGAGTACCTCTCCTACGCGAGCCCGGAGGGGGCGCTCACCTTCATGTCGGGGTGGATGGGCGTCGACCTGTCGCTGTACGCGGAGGACGAGCCGGTCGGGAACGTCGAGTCGAACGCGATCCAGTCGGTGCTGCAGCACCTCAAGGAGGAGGCCGACCTCGGTCGCGAGTGGACGGTGGGCGACTTCGGGCGCCACAACGCGATCGGCGGGCTCGGCCCGACGATCGTCGGCTCCGGGGTCGAGATCGCCGACGAGCTGCAGTCCTGGGTCGAGCAGACCGACATCGACGGCTTCAACCTCGCGTACGCGGTCACTCCCGGCACCTGGCAGGACGTCATCGAGCACGTCATCCCGGTGCTGCGCGAGCGGGGCGCGTACCCCGAGGAGTACGTCCCCGGCACGCTCCGCCACAAACTGCACGGCCGCGGCGACCGGGTCCAGCCCACGCACCGCGCCGCCCAGTACCGCCTCTGACCCCGTTCGAGTCGCCCACTTTGCTGCAAAACCGGCCGTTTTGCCGCAAAGTGAGCGATTCGAAGGCAGGTCAGTCGGCGTCGCGGGTGAAGAGGCTCCGCAGCACGAGGAAGACCACCACGGCGACGACAGCGACGATGGCGAGCTTCGCGATGAACCAGAGCACCGAGAACAGCGCGCTGACGATCCACCACGCGATCACGACGGCGAGGATGACGCCGAGGACGGTCCAGATGTTCTTGGTCATGCCTCCAGCCTACGGAGTCGACGCTGCGGGGATCTCGTCGAGCGATCGGTAGACGGGCAGCCCGAGCTCGTGCGCGATGGCGACGTCCTTGTCGGCGCCCGACGATTCTCCCGGCAGCCGGAGCACCGCGTCGCAGTGCAGGAGCAGTCGGCGGGCGGTCTCGTACATGACGTCGCCCTCGCCGGAGTCGGCGTGCTCGAGGGTGCGCAGGACCGGCAGCGCGACCCACTCCCCGATCATCGGCACGTGGCCGAGGCGGAAGATCGGACCGGACGCCTCCTCCAGGCGCGCCAGATTCCGAGCGATCAGGACGGGGTCGCCGTCGGTGCCGGAACGGTAGGGACCCGCGATCAGGATCAGGAGTGGCTTCATCATGGAGATGACTGTAGTCTGAATCGTGCATAAACGTGCAACTTCGTGAGGAAACGTATGCTCGCTGCTCAGCGCAAGGACCACCTGCTCGCCGTGCTCGCCCGCGAGGGACGGGTCGTGGCGAAGGCTGCGGCCGATGAACTCGGAGTCTCGGAGGACGCCATCCGCCGCGACCTCCGCGAGCTCGCCGAGGAGGGCAGGCTCCAGCGCGTGTACGGCGGGGCGCTGCCCATCGCCGCGGCCGATCGCCCGGTGCGGGAGCGCCACGATCTGGCGACCGAGAGCAAGGAGCGGGTCGCCCGCCAGGCGGTCACGACCATCCTCCCCGGATCGACGATCGTGCTGGATGCCGGAACCACCACGCTCGCGATGGCGCGACTGCTGCCCTCCGGCACCGACATCACGGTCATCACCCCGAGTCCTGCCGTCGCCCTGGCCGTCGCCGAGCACTCGGATGCGCGCGTGATCATGATCGGCGGCGAGCTCACCCGGCACTCCCTCGTCGCCGGAGGGGGACTCGCGATGGAGGCGATCCAGCACCTCGCCGCCGACGTGTTCTTCGTCGGCGTCACGGGCGTCGACCCCCGACACGGTCTCACGACGGGCGAACTCGACGATGCCGTCACCAAGCGGGCGATCGCCTCCCGATGCGCCGCGACCATCGTGCTGGCCAGCGACGAGAAGATCGGCGCCGCCTCGCGCTACCCGGTGCTGCCGTTCGAGGCGGTCGCCGCGGTCATCACGGACCCGCTCGACGAGAATCCGCTGATCCCGGATGTGCTGGCGCAGATCCCGGCGCGGGCGTGAGCGACGAACCCTCCTCCTCCGCGAGGCGTTCCGTCAGCAGGGCATGCAGGTGACCTGCCGCCGCGAGAAGCGCGATGCTGCGGCGCGTGAGGTCGGCCAGCCGCTCCGCGAGGATGCGGTGAACTTCTTCGGTGTCACCATGCGCGCGCACCTCGTCGATGATGCGCGAAACGGCGGGGATGCCGTAGCCGCCCGAGCGCAGAGCGGCGGCGATCCGCGCCTCGGTGATCGCAAGGGAGTCATAGGAGCGCACCGATCCCGCACGACGACGGGGGTGCACGAGCCCTTCTCGCTCCCAGTGCCGCAGCGCGGAGGACCGGACGCCGAGAGCCTGGGCGAGTTCGCCGATGGTCATCGCATCGTCCTCGACGAACGGATCGTCGGCCTCCGCCACCGCGTCCTCGAGTCCGCGCAGGGCCGCGCGCACCCGTGAGCGTTCGAGGGCGAGATCCGCGTGCAGAGTGTCGATCTCCTCCGCCGCGTGCTCGACCGATCCGCCGATGAGAGCGGGCATCAGTCGACGCGCGGGTACCGGACGGAGCGCCGTCGCCAACGCGCGATAGGCGCGCAGCGCCAGGGCATGCGACGTCCGATACCGCCGGTACCCGTTCGCACCGCGCTCGGCGGCGGGGAGGACACCGAGGCGCTCGAGGTCGCGCACCTGCTGCGTCGAGTAGTCGACCAGCCGTCCGAGCGCCACAGTGGTCATCACCTGCTCTTGAGGGTTCTGCACGCGGTTCCTCGTCTTTCCGGCCCTTGCGTCCACATAAGCACATCAGCCTCAGCATTGAAGGATGGATATGCAGGAGATCATCGAAGAGGTCCGCTCGTTCGACGGTGTGCTCGTCGTGGCCCCGGAGGCGGGCAGCGACTTCCCCGAGCTGTCATGGGGAGACGCGTACTTCTACCACGCCCCCGACGGCCGGATGCCCGAGCGCACGCAGCCGTACGGAACGATCATCACGAAGGACTATCCCGACGACACGTCCTCCGCTCTGGATGCTCCCGGGCGCTTCCGGGTGAACATCCACGTCGGACGCGAGCGCGCGGAGTCGATCATCGCGGCGGCGTCTCTCACGCTCGGCGACACCGACCCGACGGCGGTCGACGTCTTCCGCCCTCACCCCCTGTACGGCGACGCCGGCTGGGTGTGCGTGATCGATCCCGCAGAGGCGACGGCGGGTACCGTGCTCGCCCTTCTCCGGGAGGCGCACGAGGCCGCGCGCGCTCGCACCGGACGACGGGCGAGGTGACCCCATGTCCGCTCCGCAGGGCATGACCGAGACCGACCGCCGGATCGTCGCGGTGTGGGCGGCCGACTGCGCCGCGCGCGTGCTGCCGCTGTTCGAGAGCGAGGCCCCGGACGATGACCGTGCGCGCGATGCCATCGCCAGGACGCGCGCCTTCGCGCGGGGCGAGCTCACGGCTGCGGGCGAGATCCGTCGCCGCTTCGTCGCGGGCAGGGCCTCCCGCAGTGCCGTGACCCCTGCCGGCACCGCGGCCGCCCGCGCCGCGGCGCAGGCCGCCGGGGTCGCGCACATGGGAGCGCATGCTCTCGGGGCAGCCGCCTACGCCGCGCGAGCTGTCGAGCTGGCACGCCCGGATGATCCCGACGCCCGTGCCGCCGAAGTGCGCTGGCAACTCGCGCAGCTCTCCCCCGAAGCCGCTGCAGCCCTGCGCACCCTCCCGCCCCTGGGCACCGACCCCGCCGGCCCCCTCGGCCCCGGACTCCTCTCCTCCGGCCCCCTCGGCGTGGTGATCCGCGAGATCCAGACGCACCTCTCGTCGTAAGTCCCTCTTCGAATCGCGCAACTTGCTGCATCTGAGCCCGGAATGGAACCAGGTGCGCGATTCGAAAGCGGCCGACGGCTTCAGCCCCGATTCAGCGACGAGCCACCACACTGGAGGGATGCGGATCCTGGTGGTGGACGACGAGGTGCGTCTGGCCGAGGGCGTGCGCCGCGGACTCGAGGCGGAGGGCTTCGCGGTCGACGTCGCCCACAACGGCATCGACGGCCTCTGGCGGGCCCGCGAGACCCGGTACGACGCCATCGTGCTCGACCTGATGATGCCCGGCATGAGCGGGTGGAAGGTGTGCGAGGCCCTGCGCGCCGAGGAGAACTGGACTCCCGTGCTGATGCTCACCGCCAAGGACGGCGAGTGGGATCAGGTGGAGGCGCTGGAGAGCGGCGCCGACGACTACGTCACCAAGCCCTTCTCGTTTGCGATCCTCGTGGCGCGGCTCCGGGCTCTCGTGCGCCGCGGTGCCGTGGCACGACCGACGATCCTGGAGGCCGGCGACCTGCGGCTGGACCCCGCCGGACACCACGTGTGGCGTGGCGAGACCCCGATCTCCCTCACGGCCCGCGAGTTCGCGGTGCTCGAGCATCTGATGCGCCACCGCGGGCAGGTGCTGTCGAAGCGCGACCTCCTGGCCGGCGTCTGGGACGACGACTTCGACGGCGACCCGAACATCGTCGAGGTGTACATCGGCCACCTCCGCCGCAAGGTCGACAAGCCGTTCGGGCGCGAGGCGATCGAGACCATCCGCGGTGCAGGCTACCGGCTGGCGGCCAACGGTGGCTAGGCGGCTCTGGCGGTCGGTCCGCGGTCGGACGACCCTGGGCGCCACCCTCGTCGTCGCGGTCGCGCTGCTCCTCGGAGCCTTCTCCTTCTACGGGGTGCTGAGCGCGAGCATCCACGGCAGCACCGAACGCGCGGCGGAACAGCGGCTGGAGGAGCTCGTCAGCCGATTCGACGGTCCGGGCCGACGCGGACCCGACCAGCTCGACGATGACCTCGTGCAGCTGCTCGGGCGGGACGGAGCGGTGCGCGCGGCGAGCGAGGAGGCCGCCGATGCGCTCGGCGCCACCCCGCTGCCCGTGGACGACGATCCGCAAGTCGTCCGGATCGACGGCGAGCCGATGGTCGTGGTGTCGGAAGACGTCGAGGGCGACCAGACCCTCGTCCTCGCGGTGCCGATGGACGAGGATGCGGAGACCCTGTCGACGGTGGCGACGCTGCTCGTGATCGCCGTCCCCGCGCTGCTGCTGCTCGTGGCCGTCACGACCTGGCTCGTCACGGGGCGCGCGCTGCGCCCGGTCACCCGCATCCGCCAGGAGGTCGAGGGCATCACCGCCGAGCGCCTCGATCACCGGGTGCCCGTTCCCGACACCGCGGACGAGATCCACTCCCTCGCCGTGACGATGAACGGGATGCTCGACCGGCTCGACGCGGCGGCGACCGCGCAGCGCCGCTTCGTGTCCGATGCCTCGCACGAGCTCCGCTCGCCCCTGGCGACGATCCGTCAGCACGCCGAGCTCGCCCAGGCGCACCCGGAGGTGACGAGCATCGACGAGCTCGCGGAGGTGGTGTCCGAGGAGGGGCTGCGGCTGCAGGGCATCGTGGAGTCGCTGCTGCTCCTCGCCCGCCTCGACGAGGGTGTCACCGGGAGCACCGAACCGGTGGACCTGGACGACCTGGCCCTCGCGGAGGTGCGTCGGCTGCGAGCCACCGGGCTCGACGTCGACGGCTCCGGAATCCGTGCGGCCCGCACCGTCGGCGACCCCCGGCTGCTCGGCCAGCTGCTGCGGAACCTCGCCGACAACGCCGCGCGGCACAGCAACGGCCGCGTGGCGATCGGGGTGGAGCCGCAGGCGGAGCACGTCGTCCTCACGGTCGAAGACGACGGGGCCGGCATCCCGCCGGAGGAGCGGGACCGCATCTTCGAACGCTTCGTCCGGCTCGACGAGGCCCGCAGTCGCGACGTGGGAGGCAGCGGGCTCGGTCTCGCGATCGCGCACGGCATCGCCACCGCCGCCCACGGCGCGATCACGGTGGACACCTCCCGGTGGGGCGGCGCCCGCTTCACCGTCACCCTCCCCCTCGCCGGCCCTCTCTCCTGACCGACCGCCCGGGCACAGTTTCGGAGATCCCCGACGACACCCCGGTCATGGCCGCCGCGCGGCGGCGTGTCGTTCCCGAGCTCCGAAGTCGGGCCCGAGATATCGGTTCCTGAACGGGGCTTCAGGAGGCTTCAGGGTGGCTTCAGCGGCGTCGG
>NZ_QCXO01000130.1:0-103875 GCF_023383675.1 Microbacterium sp. ER1 | reverse complement strand
GAGCGAGGGAGGGGTGGGGGAGCAGCATCGAGGGCATGAACGGGATGAGGCGGGCGCGGCTGCTGCAGGCGATGCGCGAGGTCGACGGAGTCGCACGGGTCGAGCGGCTGCGGGATCGCGGGGTCAGTCGGTACGACCTCGAGACGGCGGTCGCGGAGCGGATGATCCGGCGGGTGCGGGTCGGGTGGGTGGCGCTGCCCGATGCCGATCCGCGTCGGGTGACCGCGGCCCAGCACGGTGTTCTGCTGACGTGCGTGACGCAGGCGCGGCGGCTGGGTATCTGGGTGCACGACGAGAGGCCGCGCCTTCACCTCGCGGCCAGCCCGGGCAGCCGGGGTGGCAAGCCGCCGGAGGCACGCGTGCACTGGGCTCGGCCTCTGGTTCCGCGACACCCGGATGCCCTGGAGGACCCGATCGAGAACGTGCTGAGCCTGGTGTCCACGTGTGAGCCGTACGAACAGGCGCTCGCGACCTGGGAGTCGGCATTGAACAAGGGTCTCGTCGATCGAGAGAGGCTGCTCCGACTCCGCTGGGGACCGCGCGGGTGGCGGCTCCTGGGCGAGGCGCTGCCGTTCGCGGATGCGGGGCTCGAGACCTACCTGCGCGTGCGACTGCGCTGGCTCCGTCTGCCGCTGCGCTTTCAGACATGGATCGCCGGACATCGGGTGGATGCCCTGATCGGGGAGCGGCTCGTGCTGCAGATCGACGGCGGCACGCATGTCGGAGCCCAGCGCGACCAGGACAACCGTCACGATGCGGAGCTGAAACTGCGCGGCTTCCACGTCATCCGTCTGGGCTATCACCAGGTGATGGACGAGTGGCCCGCGGTGCAGGACCTCGTCATGCGCGCCGTCGCCCAGGGACTGCATCGTGCTCGCACGACGTGATGTCGCAGATCCCGCCCCGGGTCGCAGGGGTGTCTCCGGTTCCTGCGACGTGGAAGGGAATCCGCGGGAGGAGGAGCACGCGTACAATGGGCACACGAGCATCGATCCGGCCATCACCGGGGAGCTCTCGGAAGAACGGTCCGGCGACGGACTCAGTAGAACCGAGCGGGGCAGGCCCGTCACAGCCGCAGTGAGAGTGGTCCGTGGGTCTCTGAGCTTGTCGAGGAGACGCAGGGGCACGCGAGGTGGTACCGCGGTCCGCGAGGATCGTCCTCGCAGCAGCATCCGCCACGACGACCACTGCGAGAGACCATGACCTACCCGCGCTCCTCCTTCGGCCCCGCTGCCGACCAGGCCACCACTGTGGCGCCGAGCCCCCGCTTCCCGCAGATCGAGGAGGAGGTGCTCGACTTCTGGAAGACCGACGACACCTTCCGCGCCTCCATCGAGCAGCGCGAGGGTGCCCCCGAGTGGGTGTTCTACGACGGCCCTCCCTTCGCGAACGGTCTGCCGCACTACGGCCACCTGCTCACGGGCTACGCGAAGGACGTGTTCCCGCGCTTCCAGACCATGATCGGGCACAAGGTCGACCGCGTCTTCGGATGGGACACCCACGGGCTCCCCGCCGAGCTCGAGGCGATGAAGCAGCTCGGGATCACCGAGAAGAGCGAGATCGAGGAGATGGGGATCGACGTCTTCAACGAGAAGGCGCGCTCCTCGGTCCTGAAGTACACGCGGGAGTGGGAGGACTACGTCACCCGCCAGGCCCGGTGGGTGGACTTCGAGCGCGGCTACAAGACGCTCGACCTCGGCTACATGGAGAGCGTGCTCTGGGCCTTCAAGACCCTGTACGACAAGGGGCTCGCCTACGAGGGGTACCGTGTGCTCCCGTACTGCTGGCGCGATGAGACGCCGTTGTCCGCCCACGAGCTGCGCATGGACGACGACGTCTACCAGATGCGACAGGACCCGTCGGTCACGGTCACCTTCCCGCTCACCGGCGCGAAGGCCGAGGCGCTCGGGCTCACCGGCGTGCGCGCCCTCGCCTGGACGACGACCCCCTGGACCCTGCCGACCAACCTCGCGCTCGCCGTGGGGCCGGACATCGAGTACGTCGTGCTGCCCGCCGGTCCCGCCGGCGCCTCCGACGTGCACCAGGGACGCGCCGCTCCCTCGGCCGACCAGCTCGCGGTCGAGGCCTCTGCGCACCGCTACCTGCTCGCGAAGGATCTGCTCGGCGGGTACGCCAAGGATCTCGGTTACGAGAGCCCGGAGGACGCGCTCGCCGCGGTCGACGCCACGCTGCGCGGTGCGGAGCTGGCCGACGTCACCTACGACCGCCTGTTCGACTACTACGCGGACGAGGAGACCTACGGCACGGGGAACGCCTGGCGCATCCTCGTCGACGACTACGTCACCACCACCGACGGCACCGGCATCGTCCACCAGGCACCCGCCTACGGTGAGGACGACCAGCGCGTCGCCGGCGCTGCGGGCATCCCGACGATCCTGTCCCTCGACGACGGCGGGCGCTTCCTCCCGAACGTCACGGATGTCGCGGGCGAGCTGTGGATGGACGCGAATACCCCGCTCGTGCGGATCATCCGCGACAACGGTCGCCTGGTCCGGCTGCAGAGCTACGAGCACTCCTACCCGCACTGCTGGCGCTGCCGGAACCCCCTCATCTACAAGGCCGTGTCGAGCTGGTTCATCCGGGTCACCGACATCAAGGACGACCTCCTCGCGAACAACGAGCAGATCACCTGGGTGCCGGAGAACGTGAAGGAGGGGCAGTTCGGCAAGTGGCTCGAGGGCGCCCGCGACTGGTCGATCAGCCGCAACCGCTATTGGGGCTCGCCCATCCCGATCTGGAAGAGCGACGACCCGGAGTACCCGCGCGTCGACGCCTACGGCTCGCTGGAGGAGTTGGAGCGCGATTTCGGCACGCTGCCGCGCAACCCGGAGGGCGAGGTGGACCTGCACCGCCCCTACATCGACGATCTGACCAGGCCGAACCCCGACGACCCCACGGGCAAGAGCACGATGCGGCGCATCGGCGACGTCTTCGACGTGTGGTTCGACTCCGGCTCGATGCCGTACGCCCAGGTGCACTATCCGTTCGAGAACCAGGAGTGGTTCGACTCGCACTCCCCGGCGGACTTCATCGTGGAGTACATCGGCCAGACCCGCGGCTGGTTCTACGTCATGCACGTGCTCTCGACGGCGTTGTTCAACCGCCCGGCGTTCACGGGCGTCAGCTGCCACGGCATCGTGCTCGGCAGCGACGGCTACAAGATGTCGAAGTCGCTGCGCAACTACCCCGACGTGTCCGAGGTTCTGGACCGCGACGGGTCCGACGCGATGCGCTGGTTCCTGATGTCCAGCGCAGTGCTCCGCGGCGGCAACCTCATCGTCACCGAGGAGGGCATCCGGTCCGGCGTGCGGGAGTTCCTGCTGCCGCTGTGGAACTCGTGGTACTTCTTCGCGACGTATGCGAATGCGTCGACAGGCTCAGCAACCCAGGGAGGAGCAGGCTCAGCAACCCAGGGAGGCGGGTACGAGGCATCGTGGCGCACCGACTCGACCGACGTCCTCGACCGGTACATCCTCGCGCGCCTGGGCGATCTCGTCCGCGAGGTCCGGGCCGATCTGGAGGGTCTGGACTCGACCACCGCGTCCGCGCGGCTGCGTGACTTCGCCGAGGTGCTGACGAACTGGTACATCCGCCGCTCGCGGGACCGGTTCTGGGTGGGCGTGACGGACGACCCGAAGAGCCGCGAGGCGTTCGACACCCTGTACACCGTGCTGGAGACGCTGTGCCGCGTGGCCGCGCCGCTCGTCCCGCTCATCAGCGAGCGCGTGTGGCAGGGGCTCACCGGCGGGCGCAGCGTGCACCTGCAGGACTGGCCGGATGCGGATCAGTTCCCCGCCGCCGACGAGATCCGCGACGCCATGGATGCCGTCCGTGAGCTATCGAGCGTCGGCAACGCGCTGCGCAAGAAGGAGAAGCTGCGCGTGCGCCTGCCGCTCGCACGGCTCACGGTGGTCTCTCCGCTCGCGGCCGACCTCGGTCAGTTCGAGGACATCCTCCGCGAGGAGCTCAACGTGAAGACCGTGGAGCTCGTCCCGCTGACCGATGAGGCAGCCGGGGAGTACGGCATCAGCCACCGGCTGAGCGTGAACGCCCGCGCCGCGGGTCCGCGCCTCGGCAAGGACGTGCAGAAGGCCATCCAGGCCGCGCGCTCGGGTGACTGGTCCGAGACCGACGGCGTCGTGACCGCCGGCGGCATCGCGCTGGAGCCCGCCGAGTACGACCTCGTCCTCGAGACCACGGGTCGCCCCGAGGGGGAGGCCCTGGCCATCGTCCCGTCCGGAGGGTTCGTCCTGCTCGACACCGACACGACGCCGGAGCTGGAAGCCGAGGGCATCGCCCGCGACGCCATCCGCGTCGTGCAGGAGGCGCGCAAGAACGCCGGGCTCGACGTCAGCGACCGGATCGTGCTGGCCCTCAACGCCGCTCCCGCGGAGGCGGCGGCGCTGGAGACCCATGCCGACCTCATCGCCGCCGAGACGCTCGCCGTGGCGTTCGCCGTGCAGCCGACCGATGACCTCGACCGGCTCGTCGACGAGGTCACCAGCCCCGGAGACGGCGTGCATCGGAGCGGGGCGAAGGCCCTCGGGGCCGGGAAGGCGCCGCTCCTCGTCACGATCGACACGAACCTGGAGAAGGTGGGCGCATGAGTGCGAGAGACCGGGCCGACGCCGTCTACGAGACGCTGCTGAGCCGTGCCGGGGAACGCTGGGTGCAGCCGCGCAAGGAGCGGACGGCGCGGATCCTCGAGTACCTCGACGATCCCCAGCGCACCTACCGCGTCATCCACATCACCGGCACCAACGGCAAGACGTCGACCGCGCGGATGATCGAGAGCCTGCTGCGTGCCCATGACCTGCGCACCGGCCTGTTCACGAGCCCGCACCTGGAGCGCTTCACGGAGCGCATCATGATCGACGGCGAGCCGATCGCCGACGAGGCCGTCGCCGACGCCTGGGACGAGATCGAGCCCTTCGTGGGGATCGTCGACGCCGAGCTCGAGGCGGCAGGGGAGGCCCCCCTGACGTTCTTCGAGCTGCTCACGGTCCTCGCCTTCGTCGCGGTCGCCGACGCGCCCGTCGACGTGCTCGTCCTCGAGGTCGGCATGGGTGGCGAGTGGGACTCCACGAACACCGCGGACGGCGACGTGGCGGTGTTCGCTCCGATCGACATCGACCACGCGGACCGCCTGGGAAGCACGATCGCCGAGATCGCCCAGGTCAAGGCCGGCATCATCAAGGAGGGCGCCGCCGTCGTCTCCGCCCAGCAGCCCGCCGAGGCCGCCGAGGTGCTGCGCCGCGTGGCCGCGGAGCGCCATGCCACCATCGCCTTCGAAGGCGAGGATTTCGGGCTCGCCGAGCAGAAGCTCGCCGTGGGCGGTCAGCTCCTCACCATCCGGGGCCTTGCGGGGCAGTACGAGGAGGAGTACCTGCCGCTGTACGGCGCGCACCAGGGCCACAACGCCGCGCTGGCCGTCGCCGCCGTCGAGTCGCTCATCGGCGGCGCCGGCCAGGCGATCGCCGGCGGCGTCATCTCCGACGGACTCCAGGGCAGCACATCTCCCGGCCGCCTGCAGCTCCTCGGCATCGCTCCCACCGTCATCGTCGACGCCGCGCACAACCCGCACGGCGCCGCGGCGCTCGCCCAGGCGCTGGACGACAGCTTCGACTTCGACGAGTGGGGCCTGGTGCTCGGCGTCCTCGCGGAAAAGGACGCGGCGGGGATCGTCGCGCGGCTCGCGCCGGCCGCCGCGCACGTCTTCGCGACCGCGCCGGAGTCGGACCGCGCCAGCGATGCCGACCTCATCGCCGATCTCGTCGAACAGGCCGGACAGCGCGCCACCGTGCACCCGTCCCTCGCAGACGCCGCGGACGCGGCCCGGGAATGGGCGGCCTCGTCGGATCGTCGGGCCGTGGTCATCGCCGGCTCCGTCGTGCTCGCGGGCGAGGCGATCGCGCTCTCCGAAGAGGAGGACTGGAAGTCGGGGTGGCGCGCATGAGTGCCGCCGCCGCCCCGCGTCGACCGCGCGCCCCGCGCACCCTCGTGCAGAAGCTCGCCCCGGTGGTGCTCGGCTTCGAGGCGATCGTCGTCTTCCTCGTCGGCCTCACCATCTTCGGCCTGAAGGCTCTGCCCGCCGGCATCGAGCAGTGGTGGGGGATCGTGGGCGGTGCCGTCGTGGCCGTTGCCTGCGTCGTCATCGCGGGCATGATCACGAAGCCCTGGGCGATCCCCGCCGGGTGGATCGTGCAGATCGTGGTCGCGTTGTCGGCCATCGCCGTCCCTGCGGTGCTTCTCGTCGTCCTGATTTTCGGCGGCATGTGGGCGTATGCGACCATCATGGGGGCCCGCCTGGACGCACGACGCCCGAGCGGGGCTCCGACCGCGCAGAACGCAGACACAGAGAGTGAATGACATGGCCACCGAAGAAACCCTCGTCCTCGTCAAGCCGGACGGTGTCGCCCGCGGCCTCACCGGCACGATCCTCGCCCGCATCGAGGCGAAGGGATACGCCCTCGTCGACATCCGCCTCGTCGAGCCCGACCGCGACCTGCTCGCCGCGCACTACGCCGAGCACGAGGGCAAGCCGTTCTACGAGCCCCTGCTCGAGTTCATGATGTCCGGCCCCTCGGTGGCGATCCGTCTCGCCGGCAACCGTGTCATCGAGGGCTTCCGCTCTCTCGCCGGCACGACCGACCCCACGACCGCCGCGCCCGGCACCATCCGTGGTGACTTCGGTCGCGACTGGGGGCTCCAGGTGCAGCAGAACCTCGTGCACGGCTCGGACAGCCCCGAGTCGGCCGCCCGCGAGCTGGGCATCTGGTTCGACTGATCCCGACCCTCACGACGAAGCCCGTCCGCCGGAATGGCGGACGGGCTTCGTCGTTCTCACGGAGAGATCAGAACAGGATCTTCGCCATCTCGCCGAGGAAGTCGAGTCCCTGCAGCTGCGCGAGGAAGATGATGAGCGCGTACGCGATGACGGTCGCCAGCGGCACCCACGGCATGAGCTTCTCGGCGCGCGCTCGGACCTTCGCGTTGCTCGTGAAGGTGCCGTTGCGGGCGAGATGGACCATCGTGGCGAAGAAGGTGGGGATCGTCACGGCCCAGGTGACCATGCACCAGGGGCAGAGCACGAAGAGGCTGTACAGGCTCTGCGCGATCAGCCAGCACACGAGGCCGAAGGCGAAGGTGATGCCCGCGCCGAACGCCGCCCAGAACCACCGCGGGAACCGCGCCCCGGCGAGGATCGCGACGCCGACGACGAGCGGCGCCATCCAGCCGGTGAGACCGATGATCGGGTTCGGGAAGCCGAACACCGATCCCTGCCACGACTGCAGGTTGACGCTGCACTGGATGAACGGGCTGAGATCGCACCCGAGCGCTTCCTGCGGCTTCTCCAGCAGTGCGAACTTCTCGACGGTGAGCTGGAAGGCGGCGTACCAGCCGATGACGCTCGCGATGATCAACCACACGGCATAGACGACGGGGCGGGTGCGCTGCTCGCTCATGCTCAGGATTATCCCAGCGACGGCTATGGAAAGGGCGAGAACCGCCCGGAGAAAACGGGCGGTGAGCGACGGGATGCCGCGATCGGACCGACTTGGTGCGATAATGACCTGTGATGCGATGAACGGCGTTGCCGCGACACGCGTCGAGCAGACTTCGGGGCCCATGCCCCACGCGACCAGAGCCATGAGCCGGTCGCAGGCCGATTGAGTTCGCGGCACCCGCGGGTGCCGCATGAGATTTCACGGGACACGCAGTGGACCGTGCCAGGGAGCACGCCAGAGATGGCCGATGAGAACAATGACAACAACGCCCCCGCCCTCGACGCCCCGGCTGATGCCGCGGAGCCGCTGACGGCGCCCACCCACGCCGCAGAGCTCGAGGCGGAGAGCGAGGCTCCCGCGGCGCAGGCTCTGTCCGAGGACGTCCCTGCGGAGTCCGAGGCTTCCGCGGAGTCCGAGGCCGCTGCGGAGTCCGAGGCGCCTGCCGAGCCCGAAACTCCTGCCGAGCCCGAGGCCCCTGCGGAGTCCGAGGCTCCTGCCGAGTCCGAGGCTCCTGCCGAGTCCGAGGCTCCTGCCGAGCCCGAGGCCCCTGCGCAGCCGGAGAAGCCTGCGCCGGTCACCGCCGTGTCGCTCGGACTGCTGCCCGAGGTCTTCGTGTCGCAGGTGTCGACCCAGCTGCACTTCTACGCACCGGAGATCGTCCCGCTTCCTGCTCGTCCCGGTCGTGACGACCGTGCGCCGGAGCGCGACCAGGACGAGTCCGGGGGAGGGCGCCGCGGGCGTCGTCGCCGCGGCGGCTCCGAGGGCGATGACCAGCGCGACGAGCCGCGGCAGCGCCAGCGCGTCGTCGAGTACATCACCGAGCCGAAGGCGATCAAGGGCTCGACGCGCCTCGAGGCCAAGAAGCAGCGCCGTCGTGACGGCCGCGACGCCGGTCGTCGTCGTCCGGTCGTGACCGAGGCCGAGTTCCTCGCAC
Organism: Microbacterium sp. ER1; assembly: GCF_023383675.1. NCBI lineage: Bacteria > Bacillati > Actinomycetota > Actinomycetes > Micrococcales > Microbacteriaceae > Microbacterium > Microbacterium sp. ER1. The sequence continues at coordinate 95,412 of NZ_QCXO01000130.1, read as the reverse complement.
GCCGGGAGTCCGTCGACCGCAAGATGGTCGTGCGCTCCAAGAACGGCCGCACGCAGATCGGGGTGCTGGAGGACGGCGTGCTCGTGGAGCACTACGTCGCCCGCAATCAGGACGCCTCGCTGATCGGCAACGTCTACCTCGGTCGCGTGCAGAACGTGCTTCCCAGCATGGAGGCCGCGTTCGTCGACATCGGTCGCGGCCGCAACGCCGTGCTCTACTCGGGCGAGGTCGACTGGGACGGCGTCGAGACCGGCAACCAGCCCCGTCGCATCGAACTGGCGCTCAAGCCGGGCGATCGCGTGCTCGTCCAGGTCACCAAGGACCCCGTGGGGCACAAGGGCGCCCGCCTCACGAGCCAGATCTCGCTGCCCGGCCGCTACCTGGTGTACGTGCCCGGCGGCTCGATGAACGGCATCAGCCGCAAGCTGCCCGACAACGAGCGCGCGCGACTCAAGCGCATCCTCAAGGAGGTGCTGCCGGAGTCGTCCGGCGTGATCGTCCGCACGGCGGCCGAGGGCGCCACCGAGGAGCAGCTGACCCGCGACGTGCAACGCCTCACCTCGCAGTGGGAGCACATTCAGAAGCAGGTCGAGAGCCAGCAGGCCCCCGCGCTCCTGCACGCCGAGCCCGACCTGCTCGTGAAGATCGTCCGTGATGTCTTCAACGAGGACTTCACGAAGATGCTCATCCAGGGCGAGGAGTCGCAGCGCACGATCCGGGCGTACCTGGAGAGCGTCGCGCCCGACCTGCTCGAGCGCGTCGAGGCCTATGAGGACGACGTCGACCCGTTCGACGCGTTCCGGATCACCGAGCAGATCGAGAAGGCGCTGGATCGCAAGGTCTGGCTGCCCTCCGGCGGCTCACTCGTGATCGACCGCACCGAGGCCATGACGGTCGTCGACGTCAACACCGGCAAGTTCGTCGGCTCGGGCGGAAACCTCGAGGAGACCGTCACCAAGAACAACCTCGAGGCCGCGGAGGAGATCGTCCGCCAGCTGCGTCTGCGGGACATCGGCGGCATCATCGTCGTCGACTTCATCGACATGGTGCTGGAGTCCAACCGCGACCTCGTGCTGCGTCGACTCATCGAGTGCCTGAGCCGCGACCGGACGAAGCACCAGGTCGCCGAGGTCACCTCGCTCGGTCTCGTGCAGATGACGCGCAAGAAGCTCGGCCTCGGCCTGCTGGAGACCTTCAGTGAGGCGTGCGAGGTGTGTGCGGGTCGCGGCGTGATCGTCCACCACGACCCGGTCGTGAAGCACCGCGCGAACGGCAACGGCAACAACAACAACGGCGGCAACGGCAACGGCGGACGCCGCCAGCGCGGGAACGGCGGCAACGGCAACGGCAACGGCGGCGGAAACCACTCCGCCCCCGCCGCCCCGCCGGTGACCCACAGCATCACCGAGGGGGCCAAGTCGGCCCTCGCGCAGATCGCCGCGTCCACGATCGCCCCTGCCGGTGACGCGGTCGCCGAGGCTCCGGCCGCCGAGCCCGCACCGGCTCCTGCGTCGGAGCGCCCGAAGAAGGCCCGGAAGAAGCGCGGGGACCGCAAGGGGCCGAAGACGCCGACCGAGGAGCTTCTCGACTCGGTCCTGGACGCGCTTCCGGAACCCAAGGCGCCGGGTCAGGGTCGTGGACGGCGTCGGGTCACCACCGCCGCGCTGTCCGGCACGCCGGTGTCCGTGAGCTCGGAGGCGTCAGTGGCGCCGGTCGCGTCCGCGGACCCGGAGGCCTGACGCGATCAGGCGGGTGACCAGCTCCCTGCCGGAGACGTGCTGTGCACCGCCGGCGATGAGCCGGGGGACCGCGTCCTCAGGGACGTCGTAGTGATCGAGGTCGAAGGCCCGCGCCGGGATCCCGTGGCTGCGCGCGAACGCGTGCAGCTCGTCGAGGTTGTCGTCGCTGACCAGGTGCGCCCACAGGCGTCCGTGGGCGGGCCAGCGGGGGTCGTCGACGAGTACGGTCACTCCGTCAGCCTACGACCGGCCCCGTCACCCGGCTCACTTTGCGAGGTCGTCCGGCATCCGGTAAAGTAGTCCCTTGGTGCGCATGCCGCCTCGTCCTCGACGGCCGAAGCGGAGAGTCTTGCATTCGCGCCCGTCGTACCAGCGACGCATGCAAGCAACAGTCTTCCCGTGAGATTCTCGGAGCCGCGTGCTCCCCAACGAAACAGGTATGAAGTGGTTTACGCAGTAGTGCGCGCCGGTGGCCGGCAGGAGAAGGTCGAGGTCGGCACCATCGTTCAGCTCGACCGTGTTCAGGCTGCCCAGGGCGACAAGATCCAGCTGCCCGCCGTGCTGCTCGTCGACGGCTCCACGGTGACCACCGACGCCGACGCGCTGGCGAAGGTCACCGTCACGGCTGAGGTCGTCGGCAACCTCCGCGGCCCGAAGATCGTCATCCAGAAGTACAAGAACAAGACCGGCTACAAGAAGCGTCAGGGCCACCGCCAGGAGCTCACGCGCGTCAAGATCACCGGCATCAAGTAAGACCGAGGAGACCAGGACATGGCACACAAAAAGGGCGCAAGCTCCACCCGTAACGGTCGTGACTCCAACGCACAGCGCCTCGGCGTGAAGCGCTTCGGCGGTCAGCAGGTCCTCGCCGGCGAGATCATCGTCCGCCAGCGCGGCACGCACTTCCACCCCGGCGCCAACGTCGGCCGTGGTGGCGACGACACGCTGTTCGCTCTGGCCGCCGGTGCGGTCGAGTTCGGCGCGAAGGGCGGCCGCAAGGTCGTCAACATCGTCGCTGCTGCTGAGTGATCACAGCACCACGCTAAACATCCGGTTCGGGGCGGGCTTCGGCTCGCCCCGTCCGTGTATCTGCCGTCAGGCACCCTGAGCAACCGAAGGACTCGCACATGGTCACGTTCGTCGACACCGTCACTCTGCACCTGCGTGCAGGCAAGGGCGGCAACGGCTGCGTCTCCGTGCACCGGGAGAAGTTCAAGCCCCTCGGTGGTCCGGACGGCGGCAACGGCGGCGACGGCGGCGACATCGTGCTCGTCGCCGACACGCAGACCGGCACGCTGCTGTCGTACCACCACTCGCCGCACCGCTCGTCGGGCAACGGCGGACCGGGCATGGGCGACCACCGCTCCGGCTTCGACGGCGAGACCCTGGAGCTCCCCGTCCCGGTCGGCACCGTGGTCAAGAACCCGAACGGCGACGTCCTGATCGACATGATCGAGCCGGGCGAGCGCTTCGTCGTGGCCGCGGGCGGTCAGGGTGGACTGGGCAACGCGGCCCTGGCGACCCCCAAGCGCAAGGCTCCCGGGTTCGCCCTGCTCGGCACCCCGGGCTTCGAGGGCGATGTCGTGCTCGAGCTCAAGACCGTCGCCGACGTGGCGCTCGTGGGCTACCCGTCCGCGGGCAAGTCGAGCCTCATCGGCGCGATCTCGGCCGCACGGCCCAAGATCGCCGACTACCCCTTCACGACGCTGCACCCGAACCTCGGTGTCGTCCAGGTGGAGGACTTCCGCTACACCGTCGCCGATGTGCCCGGCCTCATCGAGGGCGCCAGCGAGGGACGCGGGCTCGGACTCAAGTTCCTGCGGCACGTGGAGCGCTGCTCCGCCCTGCTGCACGTGCTCGACTGCGCGACGCTGGAGCCGAACCGCGACCCCATCTCGGACCTCGACGTCATCCTCGCCGAGCTGGCCGCGTACGAGGTGCCGGAGGGGCAGACGCCGCTGCTGGAGCGCCCGCAGTTCGTGGCGCTGAACAAGGTCGACGTGCCGGAGGCCCGTGACCTCGCCGACCTCGTGCGTCCTGACCTGGAAGCCCGTGGTTTCCGGGTGTTCGAGATCTCCACGGTCTCGCACGAGGGGCTGCGCCCCCTCACGCTCGCGCTCGGCGAGCTGGTCGAGCAGCACCGCAAGGAGACCGCGGTCGAGGCGCCGCGCGAGCGCGTCGTCATCCGGCCGAAGGGCTCCGTGAAGCCGTTCACCATCCGCGTCGAGGGCGGCACCTACGGCAACATCTACCGCATCCTCGGCGAGAAGCCGGTGCGCTGGGTCCAGCAGACCGACTTCCAGAACGAGGAGGCCGTGGGCTACCTCGCCGACCGTCTGGAGAAGCTGGGCGTCGAGGACGAGCTCTTCCGCCTCGGCGCCGTGCAGGGTTCGACCGTCGTCATCGGCGAAGGCGACAGCATCGTCTTCGACTGGGAGCCGACGATGAGCTCCGCCGCCGAGCTCATGACGGCACCCCGCGGCACCGACCCGCGTCTGGCGCCGAACGCCCGCCGCACCACGTCCGAGCGGCGCGAGCAGTACTACGAGCGCATGGACGCCAAGGCGCAGGCGCGCGCGGAGCTGGAGGCCGAGCGCCTGGCCACCTACCGCGAGGACGAGGCGTGACCTCACGCACGCGCGCCGACCTCGCGACGGCGACGCGGATCGTCGTGAAGGTGGGCTCGTCGTCCATCAGCGGCGAGTCGTCCTGGCGCATCCCGGTGCTCGTCGAGGCGCTGGCCGCGGCGCATGCCCGCGGAGCAGAGGTCGTGCTCGTGTCGTCGGGAGCGATCGCGTCCGGCATCCCCTTCCTCCGCCTGGACGCGCGGCCCACCGACCTCGCCACGCAGCAGGCCGCGGCCGCGGTCGGCCAGAACATCCTCGTCTACCGGTATCAGGAGGCCCTGCGGCCCTTCGACATCGTCGCCGGTCAGGTGCTGCTCACCACCGGAGACCTCGAGAACCCGACGTCGCGGTCGAACGCGCGTCGCGCCATGGAGCGTCTGCTGGGGCTGCGCATCCTGCCGATCGTGAACGAGAACGACACCGTCGCGACACAGGAGATCCGCTTCGGCGACAACGACCGGCTCGGCGCTCTCGTCGCCCAGCTCATCGAGGCCGACGCGCTCATCCTCCTCAGCGACATCGAGTCGCTGTACACGCGCCCGCCGAGCGACCCCGGCGCGGAGCCCATCGACATCGTGGCCCCCGACGCCGATCTCTCCGGGCTGGAGTTCGGCGCCACCGTCGTCAACAGCGTCGGCACCGGGGGAGCGGCCACGAAGGTCTCCGCCGCCCGGCTGGCCGCGGCTTCCGGCATCGGCGTCCTCGTCACCAGCGCGGACCTCGTCGCCCAGGCGCTCGCGGGTGCCGACATCGGAACCTGGTTCGAGCCGGCCACCTCCTAGACTGGGCGGATGACCGACCTCACCCCTCAGACGCGCCTGGAGCGGGCCAAGGAGGCCTCGCGGGAGACAGCCGCCCTCACCAGCGACGACAAGGCGCGGGCGCTGGAAGCCGTCGCCGTCGCCCTCGAGGCGAACGCCGCCCGGATCATCGAGGCCAACGAGCGCGATGTCGCGCGCGGGCGTGACAACGGAATCGGCGAGTCCCTCATCGATCGGCTCCGCCTCGACGAGAAGCGGGTGTCGGCTCTCGCAGCCGCCGTCCGGCAGGTGGCCGCGCTGCCCGATCCCGTCGGCCGGGTGGTGGGTGGCCATCGGATGCCCAACGGCGTGGCCCTCGAGCAGGTGCGCGTCCCGTTCGGGGTGGTCGGCGCGATCTACGAGGCGCGTCCCAACGTGACCGTCGACATCGCGGCTCTCGCGCTGCGATCCGGCAATGCCGTGGTCTTGCGCGGAGGCAGCGCCGCGCGCGATTCGAACACGGTGCTCGTCGACGTGATGCGCGCCGCCCTCGGCACGGCGGGCGTGACGCCGGAGGCGATCCAGACCGTCGACGACTTCGGGCGCGACGGGGCGAAGGCGCTCATGCACGGCCGCGGCTTCATCGACGTGCTCGTGCCGCGCGGCAGCGCCGGTCTCATCGAGACCGTCGTGACGGAGTCGACCGTGCCGGTCATCGAGACGGGCGCGGGGAACGTGCACATCCTGCTCGACGAGAGCGCCCCGGACGACTGGGCCTGCGACATCGTCGTGAACGCCAAGGTGCAGCGGCCGAGCGTGTGCAACGCGGTCGAGACGGTCCTCGTGCACCGGCAGGCCGCCCCGCGGCTGATCCCCCTCGTCGCGAGCGCGCTCATGAGCGAGGGCGTGGCGATCCACGGCGACGATGTCGTGGCGGGCCTCGTCGCCAACGTGATCCCGGCCACGGAGGAGGACTGGGCCACCGAGTACCTCAGCCTCGACGTCGCCATGAAGGTGGTCGACAGTCTCGACGACGCTCTCGACCACATCCGCCGCTACAGCACGGGTCACACGGAGTCGATCATCACCACCGACGCGCGCAACGCGGAACGCTTCCTGGCCGAGGTCGACTCCGCGGTCGTGATGGCCAACGCCTCGACCCGGTTCACCGACGGGGCCGAGTTCGGCTTCGGCGCCGAGGTCGGGATCTCGACGCAGAAGCTGCACACGCGCGGTCCGATGGGGCTCGCCGAACTGACCAGTACGAAATGGCTCGCGCGTGGGGCCGGTCAGACGCGCGGGTGAGGGCTAGACTGGGGGACGCTGTATCCCCACAGGACCCCCGAGACAGCACGCCACGAACGGAGTCAGGATGAACCTCGTCGCACAGATCGCGATGGCCGCCGCAGAGACCGAGCACCACGGCAACGTGGCCCTCGACACCCTGATCTTCGGAGTCATCGCCGCGATCGTGTTCGCCGCGCTCGGGATCGTGACGCTGTCGTACAAGAACGTCGCGAACCGTCACTCGGCGAAGGCCGAGGCCTGGGCGGCCAAGCACGGCAAGGACCACGAGGCGGGACACGGCCACTAGGCCCTCATGAGCACCGCGACCACGCGCGCACCGCGCATCGGCGTGATGGGCGGCACCTTCGATCCGATCCATCACGGCCACCTGGTCGCCGCCAGCGAGGTCGCGCACTCGTTCGATCTCGACGAGGTGGTGTTCGTCCCGACGGGTCGCCCGTGGCAGAAGGCGGACGTGACGCCCAGCGAGCACCGCTACCTGATGACCGTGATCGCCACGGCGTCCAATCCGCAGTTCACAGTGAGCAGAGTCGACATCGACCGCGCGGGACCGACGTACACGATCGACACCCTCCGCGATCTCAAGGCCCAGCGTCCGGACGCCGAGCTGTTCTTCATCAGTGGCGCCGATGCCGTGGCGCAAATTCTCAGTTGGAGAGACCATGATGAACTGTGGGAGTTGGCCCACTTCGTCGCGGTCTCCCGCCCAGGACACGTTCTGAGCATCGACGGCCTCCCGAGCGACGACGTCAGCCAGCTCGAGGTGCCGGCGCTGTCGATCTCGTCGACGGACTGTCGTGAGCGTGTCCGTGACGATCAACCGGTCTGGTACCTCGTCCCCGACGGGGTCGTCCAGTACATCGCGAAGCATCATCTGTATCGGAGCAAGGCATGAGCACATCGGATCAGCGAGGTCCGCTGACGCGGAAGCAGCTGCGGGAGATCCGGTTGACGGGATCCACCCCGATCATCAGCGAGGAAGAGGCCAAGGCCGCCGCGGAGTCCGCTCCTCCCGCCCAGCCGCTGCCCCGCGCCGCCGAGCCCGTCGTCGTCCCCCCGGCGCCGGTCGCCGAAGGCCCCGTCGAGCCCGGCGCCGCTCCGCTGACCCGCCGCCAGGCGCGGGAGCAGGAGAAGATCAAGACCGCCTCGGTCCCGGTCCACGGCGCGGAGGATCAGGCCGGGCACGACGTCGCGGCGGATCAGCAGCCGGCGGCACCGACGGAGGAGGACGACGTCGTCGATGACGAGGTCGCCGCGGAGCCCGTCAGCGCCGCCGACGTCGCCGATACCGTCGGCACGGTGCCCCTCGTCGAGGACGAGGGTGCGCAGACGGAGTCGGCTCCGGAGGATCTGTCGGAGGTACTCGGCGTCTCCGCGGAGGACGAGGCCTCGGACGAGGATCTCCTCGAGGAGGAGGTCGACGACGACATCGAGGCGGGCGAGCGCCCGACCGTGAGCCCGACGTTCGGGGAGGGGGTGCTCCAGGAGGATGCACCCGCCGAGCCCGCGCCGTTCCGTCCCTCGTTCGACGAGCTGCTCACCTCGAACGACTCCGGGGGCACCCAGCACTCGGCACCGAACGCCCTGATCTTCACGCCGTCGGCCGGCGAGGGTTCGCTGTCCGGGCCGGTGGCCTCCACGGGCGAGATCCTCGTCACGGGGTCCTACGAACTGCCCAAGGGGCTCGGTTCGCAGGGGCACGCTCACGGCACCACGGACGGCAAAGAGGTCGACGCCGTCCTCATCGACGGGGAACTCCCGCCCGCGTCGTCCCCGACTCCGATCGCGGCGAGCTCCGCGGTCAGCACCATCAAGCCCGCCGGCGAGGTGATCCGTCCGCCGGCACCCGAGAAGGGCAACCGGCTGATGCTGATCGCCGCCATCGTCGCGGGCGCCCTCGCGCTGGGCCTGGGCACGGCCCTGGTCATCGCCTTCACAGGAAACGTCTTCTGATGCAATCACCCGAAACCGCCGAAGAGATGCTGCGCATCGCCGCCGACGCCGCCGTGGCCAAGGGTGGTGAGGACCTCGTCGCACTGAACGTCTCCGAGCCGCTTCCGCTCGTCGACATCTTCCTCCTCGTGACCGGCAACAGCGAGCGGAACGTCGCCGCGATCGCCGACGAGATCGAGGACCGTCTCGTCGAGTCCGGACACAAGCGCGTGCGCCGGGAGGGGCGTGCCGAGGCGCGCTGGGTGCTGCTGGACTTCGGCGACCTCATCGTCCACGTCTTCCACCAGGAGGAGCGGGTCTACTACGGCCTGGAGCGTCTGTGGAAGGATTGCCCGGTCATCCCGCTCGAAGTCGCCGAAGCGTCGGCTGACAACGCCTGACATGGCCACGCACCTACTGACCGGTGCGGGGTCGGGCATCGGCGCGGTCCTCGCCCGACGGCTCGTGGAGCGCGGCGACGACGTCGTGGTGCTCGCGCGCGACGCGGGACGCGCGCGACAGATCGCCGAGGAGCTGCCGGGGGTCTCGACCCTGGTCGGCGACCTCGCCCAGCCGGGACGCCTCTCGTGGGCGCTCTCGAAGCAGAGTCTGCCGGATCGCATCGACTCCCTGGTGCACGCGGCCGGCGTCGTCGATCTCGGGACGGTGGGGGAGCTCACCCCGGCGCTCTGGGACCAGCAGCTCGCCGTCAATCTCGTCGCCCCGGCGGAGCTCACCCGTCTCCTGCTGCCCGTGCTCCGGGTCTCGCGGGGGCACGTCGTGTTCGTGAATTCCGGCGCTGGGCTCCGGGCGAGCCCGGGGTGGTCGGCCTACGCGGCCTCGAAGCACGGCCTGCGGGCTCTCGCTGACGCGCTGCGGCAGGAGGAGGCCGAGCACGGTATCCGCGTGACCTCGGTGTATCCGGGGCGGACGGCGACGCCCATGCAGGAGCGGGTGCACCGGCAGGAAGGCCAGGAGTACGACGCGACGCGGTTCATCACGCCGGAGGCGGTGGCGACGACGATCCTCACCGCGCTCGACCTGCCGCGGGACGCCCACCTCACGGATCTCACGGTGCGTCCCCAAGGCTGAACGAGCCGATCACACCATTCTCCTGCACCTCCTCGTGAGGGTGTCAAGGCCCTTCCCTTCCCTGGCGGGGTATCGGAGGCTCGTCATCAGAGAGTCCTGGAGGGCCGACTGATGTCAGAAGTTCCTGATCCCCGTTTCGTGCTTCACCGCATCACGCCGTCGGAGTGGGTGATCAACGATCTGCGCTATCCCCCGAACGACCCGCGCCATGTCGTCGCCTGCGTGTACGAGCTCGCCGACACCGAAGTCGAGGTGACGTGGCTGCGCGATCTTCCGCTCGCGATCCGATACGGCACGGCGTTCGAGGTGCTGGAGGAGGTCGAGCGGATGCAGGGGGCGAGCCGGGCGACGCGTCCCATCGCGATCCCGCATCGACCGCCGCTGCTGGCCACCTGAGCCGGCTCCGCGTGAGAAAGGGCACCCCTCCGTGAGGAGGCGGTGCCCTTTCCTGTGTCCGGATCAGTCGTCGTCGCCGGCGACGGCGGCGCGGTCGGCCTCCGCACTGTCGATCTGGGCGTCGTCCGCATCCTCGTCGAGCACTTCTTCGCCGTCCACCTCGCGCGTCGGGACGTCGTCGGCGTCCCCGTCGGCGATCGGCGGGAGAGGCGGGATCGGGGGAGTCGTGTTGGACATGTCGTCTCCTTTCGTCGGATGCCCTCTGTCTACGCCGGCATGCGCACCCTGGGGAGACCGTTGACGGGCCGTGGCGGGGGCGGCTACGGAGCCGGCTCCGACCTCAGGAAGCAGGGGGCGTGCCGCCGCCTCCCGGGCCGCCCATGCCGGACGCGGCCTGCTGGGTGACGCTGTTCGCATAGTCGTTGGTCGGATCGCGGTAGATGGTGTGCACGTGCCCCCAGCCCGACGTGGTCACGCCGTCGACGTCGGCGCCCGCAGAGCCCTGCTGCGCCTGGAACGCGACGTACACCTTCGGGCCGGAGATCGAGAAGTCGATGCCGTTCCCGGTGCTCATGTCGTACGTCGTCGCCCCGGACCAGGCGATGACGGTGTCATCCAGCGTCTCCTCGATGTCGGCCAGCGTGGACGCCGTGGTCTCCTCGTCGCTCATCCCGGCCCAGTTCGCGATGAGCTGGAGCAGCAGGTCCCGCTGCTCGTCGGAGAGGTCGGCCCCGGACAGCCCGGCTCCGCTGACGAAATCGCACGTGTCGCCCGGTGCGCACATGCTCACATCGCCGGAGGTCAGCGTGGCCTGCTGGTCGGCGGTGAGGCTTTCGAAGAACGCGAAGGCGTCCGTGTAGATCCCGTCGAACGGCTGCACCTCCTCGCCGTCCTCGTTCGTGTAGACGGCGGGCTGGACGCCGAGGTGCGTGGGCGCGAACGTGATCGCGTCGGTGCTGCCGTCCAGCGTGGCGTTGATCCCGAGGTGGTGCCCGCCGAACTGCACCTCGAAGGCGCTGTCGGTCGCCGTCGGATCGCCGAAGAAGGCGATGTAGTACTGCCCGAGGGAATCCTCGGTGCTGCTGCTGTTCTCGGCGAGGTACTCGTCGCCCCCCATGATCCCGGTGACGGTGGCGTAGGCCTCGTCGCGCAGTAGAGCCTCCAGCACGGCGAGCGCCGCCGTCTGCTGCTCTTCGGTCAGATCGGTGAGGTTCAGTCCTGCCCTCTGCACGAAGGTCACCGGGAAGTTCGACCACGACGTCGTCTTCGTCTCGTCGTCGAAGTCGTACAGCACGGCCTCCCTCTGCTCGTCGGTCAGCGTTGCGAGGAAAGCCTCGGCGGCGGCGGACGTGTCGGCGATCGACCCCGCGGTCGTTCCGGCATCCGTCGAGGCGGCGGCGGAAGCCGAGGCGGACGACGAGGCAGAGGTCGTCGGTTCGGCGGTCGTGGCTGCGGCGCAGCCGCTCAAGACGAGGCCGCCCGCGAGGACGAGGCCGGAGAGCCAGGCGAGGCGCTTCTGTGCGGGAGAGGATGTCGTGTTCATGCCTCCACGGTAGGAAGGGGACCGGTGGCAGCCCTATGATCTGTCGATGTCCTTCCTATGACGATGGAGCCGCGGCCACGCCACACCGTGTTCTTCCGGACGATGACCGGGACGCCGCCTCAGGCAGGCGCGCGGGATCAGGTGGCCTCGCATATCGGAGCCTGTTGTCGCGCGAATGCCTGAGGTCGAGCGGGATCAGGGGAGGTAGCGGTCGACGATCGTGCGGAGCTGTGCCTCGTCGGGTGCCGTGGTCACGCCGGTCACGCGCTGCAGCGTCGCGAACGGGGTCGACGCGGACCCGACGGGAGCCGGCTCGATCTGCGTCTTCCAGTCGGGAGCGATGCGGTCGAGGAGGAGGCCGAGCTGTGCACCCGTGAAATAGGAGTAGTCGCGTTCCAGGACGGTCTGCTGCTCCGGGTCGTCGAACAGCGCGTCGAGACCGTCGGTGAAGGTGCTCTGCACGGGAGTGAGACCTCGTGCTCTGTCGAAGGCCCGCTCGACGTAGGTCGCCGTCCCCTCGATGGCCTCCAGCTCGATCTCCGCTTTCAGGGTCGGCCACGTCGTGTAACGCGCCATGCGCACGGTGGCGAGGTCGGAGGCGAGGGTCGCCAGCGCCTGCGGATCGGTCTCCGATTCGACCCGGTCGAAGATCCGCGCCTCCACGCGCAGCAGCTCGTACTGCGCCTCCGTGTGCGGGTAGTCCGGTATCGCGCCGCCGGCCTCCCACGGCCAGGCGCCGGGCGCTTCCGGGTCGAGCCCCTGCTTCGTGACGTGGAAGTTCTCGTGCAGGGAGAAGCGCTGAAAGCCCTGCGACGTCGTGGTCTCGGTGTCGAGCATCGTCTGGTTGTACTTGAACGCGAGGACATCATCGCCGCCCACCTCGATCACACCGAAGTTGGACGGGGCGTACAGCAGCGCGTCCCCGACGGCGAACGTCCGGCTGATGCGGACGTCATCGAGGTGGGTGGCCCCGGGGACGTCGATCTTCGTCATTCCGGAGGTGTCCGTGACACCGCTCATGTTGACGAGGATCGCATGCGACCAGAAGGAGCTCTTCTCCCCGTCCGTGCGCAGCAGAACCAGCGGTTGGTCCTCATACCGGTAGGCGTCCGTCCAGATCTCCGCCGCATGTGCGGCTGCGACGTCGTACTGCTCCGACAGCTGCGTGAGCATCTCCTTGTCGGTGGCGTCGAGGCCCTCGTAGTCCGACGGGGTGGGAGCGAGGAGGCGCCAGGCGATCACCCCGCCGATCCCGAGCGCGAGGACGGCGAGAACACCGAGGATCACGGGAGCGAAGCGGCGACCGCGTCGCGCGACGGAAGCATGCATATGTAACACGCTACCGTGATGACTGTTTCGTCTTCGTATGCTCCTCAGTCAGGCGATGGCGCGGCATCAGGCAGGGAGGGTGGTGAATGCCTGATGGAGCGCGGGCGCCTGATCTCGCGTGATGAAGCACGCCGCGGAAACACGAAAACCCCCGGCGAACCGAGGGTCTTTCGTGGACCTGAGGGGACTCGAACCCCTGACCCCCTGCATGCCATGCAGGTGCGCTACCAGCTGCGCCACAGGCCCAGACGCTGTTCCGGAGTGCTCCGGGCAACGTGAAAACACTACTACACGAATCCGCATCCGCACCAATCGGGACGGGCCGCCCGGGCGCGTCGGGGCGCGAGGAACATCCGGAGGAGCGACGGCGTTCGATCCATCGTGAGCACTCTCGACAGCATCGTGATCGGCGCCGGCCAGGCCGGGCTGTCCGCGTCGTTCCACCTGCGCCGCCGCGGGATCGAGCACGTCGTCCTGGATGCCGATGCTCGCGCCGGGGGAGCGTGGCAGCACCGGTGGGACGCTCTCACGATGCGCGACGTGCACGGGGTCGCCGAGCTCCCGGGCGACACCGCGCCGCCGCGGGACGAGCGGCGGGCCAACATCGCGGTACCGGAGTACTTCGCCGCGTACGAGGAGGCCCACGAGCTGCCGGTGCTGCGGCCGGTGCACGTCCGCCGGGTCCACGATGACGACGGCGTCCTGGTCGTCGAGGCCGACGAGGGGGAGTGGCGCACCCGCACCCTCGTCAACGCGACCGGCACCTGGACGCAGCCCTTCCTCCCGCACTATCCGGGGATGGAGACGTTCCTCGGGGAGCAGTTCCACACCGTCGACTACCCGGGTCCGGAGCACTTCCTCGGCAAGCGGGTGCTGGTCGTCGGCGGCGGTGCATCCGCCGTGCAGTTCCTCGGCGCCCTCGCTCCCCTCACCGAGACCCTGTGGGTCACCCGACGCCCGCCCGTCTGGCGCGATGACGACTTCACACCGGAGGCCGGTGCCGCCGCCGTCGCGCTCGTCGAGAAGCGGGTGGCGGCCGGGCTGCCCCCGGAGAGCGTGGTCAGTGTCACGGGTCTCATGCTGCGCCCCCAGGAACGGGAAGCGGAGCGCCTCGGCGCGTACGCCGACCGTCGACCGCTCTTTCAGCGCATCGAGCCCGACGGCGTGCGCTGGGCCGACAGATCGTTCGAGCGGGTGGACGTGATCCTGTGGGCGACGGGGTTCCGGCCGGCCATCGGCCACCTCGCCCCGCTCCACCTGCGCAGTGCCGCGGGTGGGATCCAGCTCGACCGCGGCGGCCGCGGTACGACGGCGGTGGCCGACCCCCGGGTGCAGCTCGTCGGGTACGGCCCCTCCGCGAGCACCATCGGCGCGAACCGAGCGGGGCGAGCCGCTGCGGCCGGTGTCGTCCGGGCGCTCGCGAAGACGGGAGCCGCGGTCTCGTCCTGACTGGTTCGTCGTCCGGCGCGTCCTGTGGATACGCTGGGAGGCATGCTGCGCATCGTCCTGACCGTCGTCTGGCTGCTGCTCTCCGCGTGGCTCGTGGTGTGGGTGGGGGAAGGCCTGTTCGGCGTGAACCAGCGGGAGTCGATCCTCCCCTTCGTGAGCGGTGACGGCCTGGGCGGACCGATCGTGATCGGCGTCGCCTGGGGCCTGCTGCTCACCTTCGGCGGATCGATGTCGGGTCTGGCGCGGCGTAAGAAGGTCCGCGGGCCGACGCAGATCGGCGTCGGCACCGTCGTCGAGATGTCGCGCACCGGCGTGACCGTGAACGACGTGCCCCAGTACGACCTGTTCATCCGGGTCAGCCCCAGCGTCGGCGACGACTTCATCGGACAGCTGCGCATGCTGCTCGACGCCGGTGACGTCGGAGCGCTGCAGGTGGGGCAGCCCGTCCCGGTCCGCTACAACGTCGACGACCCCGACACGGTCGAGCTCGCCGACCTCAGCGACCCGAGCGTCCGAGAGGCGATGCTCCAGTGGCGCATCGACCGGGGCCTCATCGACCCGTCCCAGGTCCGCGCGCGTACGACGGGGACCCAGGTGCCCGCGTCCGTCGTCGAGGTGCGTCCGACCGGACGGCGCCGTGAGGGGCAGAGCGAACTCGCGCTGAAGGTGCTCGTGGCCCCCGAGGGGGCAGAGCCGTGGGAGGCCGACACCACCGTGTTCGTCTACCCGCAGGCCGTGTCGCGCCTGCAGGTCGGGGCACCGATCTGGGCGTTCTACCGGCGGGAGGACCCGCACACGGTCGCCGTCACGATCGAGAAGGAGGCGGCACGATGAACCCCCTCGACACGCTGATGTGGCTGGTGAACTTCCCCGCCGCGCACGGCTATGCGATGGTCTTCATCGCGGCGTTCTCGATCCTCGGGCTGTTCGCGGTCTCCGCGCGAGGCACGACCGGAGGGGGCTCGCTGCGGGCTGTCCGTGAGCGGGAAGGCCTTGTTCCGGCGGGCACGCGATCCAGGGGGAACATCGGCGGCTCCGTGGTCCGCGTGTTCTTCCGCGTCCTGGCCTTCGTGATGCTCGGTTCCCTCATCATCGGGATCCTGAGCCTGACCGGTGTCCCGGTGACCCGCGCGTACATCTTCGAGAACGGTCGTCCCACCACGGGCACGGTCGACGGGGACTGGGTGACGTTCACGGCGGCCGACGGCACCGAGTACACGCTGGAGAGCGACTTCTTCACCCCCGCCGTGTACCCGGACCGTGACGCGTGGATCCCGACCGGGACGCCTGTCGTCGTGCGGTACCTCCCCTCGCATCCGCAGGCCTTCGTCATCGACAGTTCGCAGACCCCGGGCTGACGTCAGTCGGGGCGCGTAGGGTGAAGACATGTCGCGCATCCTCGTCTTCGGCGGCCACGGCCGCATCGCCCTGCTGCTCGCCCCGCTCCTCGTCGCCCGCGGTCACGAGGTCACCGGGGTGATCCGGAACCCCGATCACGTGACGGAGGTGGAGGACGGCGGCGCGATCGCGCTCGTCGCCGACATCGAGACCATGGACGTCGACGCCCTCACCGAGATCATCCGCGGACACGACGCCGTGGTGTGGTCGGCGGGTGCCGGAGGCGGGAGCCCGGAGCGTACGTACGCGGTCGACCGCGACGCGGCGGAGCGGACCATGGACGCGGCGGAGCGCGCGGGCGTGCGACGCTACGTCATGGTGTCGTGGATCGGCTCCACGGCCGATCACGGCGTGCCGGAGGACGACTCCTTCTTCCCGTACGCCGATGCGAAGTGGGCCGCAGACGAGCACCTGCGCGCTTCCGACCTCGACGGGACGATCCTCGGCCCCGGCACGCTGACCTTCGACGACCCGACCGGTCGCATCCGCATCGATCCGGAGGGGCGCGGCGAGGTCTCCCGCGCCGACGTCGCGGCGGTCATCGTCGCCACCCTGGAGGACCCGGGCACGATCGGGCGCACGATCCGCTTCGGCAACGGCGACGAGGAGACCTCGGTGCCGATCGCCGAGGCGCTCGCGCGCTGAGGGCGATGAAGCGGAGTCGGTCCCTCGGGCGCCGGGCACGGCGAGGTGCCGGCGCCGCGCTCGTCCTGACCGCCCTCGTGGGAGGTGCCTGCGCGTCGGCGGCTGCCCAGTCCAGTCCGGAGCCCGCTGAGGTGGTATCGGTACAGGCCGCAGAGCCCGGCGCGACCCGAGAGCAGGCCGCCGCCCTCGTCGCGGACATGAGCACCGCGGAGCAGGCATCGTCCATCGTGATGGGACACATCGGCGGGACCGATCCGGCGGCGCTGCGTGCCTATATGCAGTCGGGGCTCGGCGGATTCATCCTCATGGGCGGGAACATCCCGGCCACGGAGGAAGAGCTCCGCACGCTGACGGCCGCGCTGACCGTCGACCCCGCCCTCCCGCCGCTGATCGCCGTGGACCAGGAGGGCGGCATCGTCTCGCGCCTGCCCTGGGACGCCTTCCCGGCGTCGACGACCCTTAAGAGCCGTCCGGTCGCCGAGACCTCGGCAGCCTTCGCGGCCCGCGGCGCGCTCGTCGCGCGCGCCGGGATCACCGTCGACTTCGGTACCGTCGCCGACGTTCCCGCGGACCGCGGCTCGTTCATCTTCGGGCGGGCCCTCGGCACCGATCCGGAGAGTGCCGCCGACCGCACCGTGGCGGCGACCACCGCCCAGGAGCACTTCGTCGCGTCCACCCTCAAGCACTTCCCCGGGCACGGAGCGGCGCCGGGCGACTCCCATCACGCGATCCCGAGCACGGGCATGACGAAGGCCGCCTGGCGCGAGACGGACGGCGTCCCGTTCGCCGCCGGCATCGAGGCCGGCGCCTCGGTGCTCATGTACGGCCATCTCGCGTACACCGCCGTGGACTCCCGACCGGCGTCGCTCTCCGCGGAGTGGCATCGCATCGCGCGGGAGGAGCTCGGCTTCGACGGCGTGGCCGTGACGGACGACCTCGGCATGCTGCTGTCCTCGGGGGATCCCGCATACGCCGACCCCGTCGCGAACGGCGTCGCCGCGGTCGCGGCCGGCAACGACCTCGTGCTCATGATCGCGGGGTCCACCGCCCAGACCGCGACCGACATGGCCGCGGGGATCGCCGCGGCGGTCGACGCCGGGACGCTGCCCGCCGACCGGCTGGAGGACGCGGCGACCCGGGTGCTCACCCTGCGTCTGCAGCTCGCCGCAGCGTCGTCGTCGTGGGGCGTCTGCGGGGACTGCGCCGCCGGCTGACGCTCAGGCGGCGGCGCGCTCGTCCGGGCCGAGCCAGGCGGTGAGGAGGGAGGCGCGGAGGGCGGCGCCACGGTCCGCGAAATCACGCTGGCGCCGGACGTACTCGGCCTTGCCCTCCGGCGTCTCGATGCGTACCGGTTCGACGTCCCACGCCGACAGGTCGTACGGGGCGGCCTGCATGTCGAGCAGCCGGATGTCGCGCGCCAGCTCGAACGCGTCCAGCAGCAGCTCTCCGGGAACGAGCGGGCCGAGCTTCATCGCCCACTTGTACAGGTCCATGCCGGCGTGCAGGCAGCCGGGCTGTTCGAGGAGGGGCTGATCCTCTCTCGTCAACGCCGCCCGGTTGCGAGGCACCGCCTCCGGAGTGAAGAACCGGAAGGCGTCGAAGTGCGTGCAGCGGAGATCGTGCGCTTCCACCACGGCATCCGTGCCCGCCTGCCCCAGCCGAAGGGGGACGGCATGCCGATGCTCTGCGGCGCGGTAGACCATCGCCCATTCGTGCAGACCGAAGCAGCCGAACTGCCCGGGCCGGGAACCCGTGCGGCGCAGCATGAGGGCGACGAGGCGAGCGAGCTCGGGCTTCTCGGCGGCGAAGCGCCCGGCATCCGGCGTCACGCCGGCGGGGGTGACCCCGGGGGCGTACCAGCGCCATGCCGCCCGCTCGGGGGCTTCCTCCAGCTCCACACCCGCTCCGGGATGCCAGCGGCGGAGCTGCGCGGGCTTGTAGCCGTAGTAGGTGAAGAGGAAGTCCCACACCGGGTGCTTCTCGCCGCGCGTCACACGGTCTCGGTGCGAGGCGGTCAGCGCGTCGGCCCGCTCCCGATGCGCGTCCTTGCGCCGAAGCCAGTCGTCACGGGTGAGGATCATGTCAGTGCAGGATGCCGGCGTCGCCGAGCTGGTCGCGCAGGCCCGCGCCGTCCTCGGCACTCACCCACGGCACCTCGTCCGCGTCATGGGATTCCATCTCGGCACGGCCGCCGGCGAGCACCGCCTCGGCAGGCAGCAGCCGCCGGATCGCGACACCCGCGACCGAATCCGGGTACTCCTCCTGGAACTGCGTGTAGATCGCCTCGTCATGCTGGCCGTCGTCGCCGATCAGGAGCCACTTGATGTCGGGGAACTCGGTGGCCAGTCGCCGGAGGTTCGTGAGCTTGTGGTCGCGCCCGCTGCGGAACCAGCGATCGTGCGTGGGGCCCCAGTCGGTCAGCAGCAGCGAGCCGGCGGGGAAGAGGTGACGGCCGAGGAACCGTGACAGCGTGGGGGCGACGTTCCAGGCGCCGGTGGAGAGGTAGACCATCGGAGCCCCCGGGTGCTGCCGGAGCAGCTGGTCGAGCAGCACGGCCATCCCCGGGACCGGGATGCGGGCGTGCTCATCGACGACGAACGAGTTCCAGAAGGCGATGAAGGGCCGGGGGAGCGCCGTGACCATGACCGTGTCGTCGACGTCGGAGACGACGCCGAACCGGGTGCTCTCCGCGACGACGAAGGCCCGCGCCTCGATCGGCTCCTGTCCCTCGACGGTGATCGTGAAGGTCTGCCAGCCGGGTTCGAGGTCGGCGCGGATGACGGTGTCGATGACGCCGCCGCGGTCGGCGACCACCCGATGCGTGCTGTCGCCGACATGCACGTCGACCGAGGCGAAACCCACGGGGATGCCGACGAAGCTGCGCCAGCCGCGGATGCTCGCCGGTTCCCCGTCGCGGCCTCGGCGCTGCGGCGGGACGATCAGCACGCGACCGAGCACACGGACCCACCCGGGGCCGCCGTAGCCCGGGAAGGGCAGCACGGTGGCGCTCCGGCCGCGGCGGCGCGCTCGTCCCTCGCGCCACACGTGCAGGCGGTGCTCGAGACGGGCGAACCAGTGGATCCTGGGCGCCGGGGGTGCGGGGGCCATTGCCTCAGTCTTTCACGTCGGCGTCGGACTCCGCCGCCGGGGCCTCCAGATGACGAGCTTCGAGACGGTGCAGCAGCCGCTTGCCCAGGTAGGCGAGCACGAGGAACAGGGCGATGACTCCGACGAACAGGTAGCCCGCGAAGTGCACGCGGTCGACGAGCTCGCGGAAGCTCCCGGCCGCCAGCGAGGTGACGCTCACGTACGCCGAGGCCCAGATGATGCAGGCCGGGGTCGTCCAGGCCAGGAAGCGCCGGTAGGGGTACTCGCTCATCCCCACTGTGAGGGGGACGAGGGAATGGAGGACGGGGAGGAAGCGGGAGAGGAAGATGGCGATGCCGCCGCGTCGGGCCAGGTAGTTCTCCGCGCGGACCCAGTTGTGCTCGCCGATGCGCCGTCCGAGCCAGGAGGCACGGATGTAGGGGCCCAGCCAGCGGCCGAGCCAGAAGCCGACGCTCTCGCCGATGAGGGCGCCGACGACGACGGCCACGCCCATCGCGATGCCCTCGAGGGGAGTGGCGACGCCCATCGAGGCGATGATGACGATCGTGTCGCCGGGGACGATGAGGCCGATGAGGATGCTCGTCTCCAGCATGACGGCGAGACCTGCGACCAAGGTGCGCGTGACCGGATCGATCGACTGCACGGTGTCGAGGAGCCAGAGCAGGAGGTCGTCCACCCCATGAGGATACGGGAGCAGCCCGGTCCTAGGCTGGAAAGGTGCCCGACCGCCTGACCCCCCGAGCCCTGCCGTCCTGGGCGGCGCCGGAGCGACTTTTCGCGGTGCTCGCGCAGCGGCAGGCGGACGTGTTCTGGCTCGATGCGGGCGCTGACGCCGCCGAGGGATGGAGCTTCCTCGGCACCGGGGTCGCGGAACCGCTTCCGGAGGACGTGCGACTGGATGCCGGGTCCGTCGAGGCCGGAATGCCGCCGTTCCGCGGGGGATGGGTGGGCTGGCGCGACTACGAGAGCGGAGCCGCGCGCGCGGGAGCTCCGGTCGCCACCGAGCCGGAGCCGGAAGCCCGGACGTGGCTGCGCGTGACCAGGGCCGTGGCGGTCGATCACGACGCGCACCGCCTGTGGCTTCTCGCCCCGGAGGAGGAGACCAGTGAGGGGGAGCGCTGGCTGCAGTCCCTTCTGAGCGACGCCGGCCCCGAGGCGCCTACGCCGCGGGCAGTGGAGGACCGACACGTCGCCGAGGCCCGCCATACTCCCGCCGCGTACGAGCAGCTCATCGACCGCTGCCGCGACCTCATCCACGCCGGGATCGCCTACCAGCTCTGCCTCACGACGCGGTTCACCGTGCCCGGGGCCCACGACCCCGTCGCGGTGTACGGGCGGCTCCGGGCGGCGACGCCGGCGCACCACGGGGGATTCTTGCGCATCGGGGGACGTGCGCTCCTCAGTGCCAGCCCTGAGCAGTTCCTCCACGCCGGCGGGGGCGTCATCCGCACCCGTCCCATCAAGGGCACGCGTCCTCGGGGCGCCGATGCCGCGACCGATGCCGCGCTCGCCGCAGAGCTCGCCGCGGATCCGAAGGAGCGGGCCGAGAACGTCATGATCGTCGACCTCATGCGCAACGACCTCTCCCGGGTGTGCGTCCCGGGGTCGATCCGGGTCGACGGTCTCTGGGAGGTCGAGAGCTATCCGGCCGTGCATCAGCTCGTCAGCACGGTCAGCGGCACGGCCGCGGAGGGGATCACGGTCGGGGCGCTGCTGGAGGCGGCGTTCCCCGCCGGGAGCATGACCGGAGCACCGAAGCTGTCGGCGATGACACAGCTGCGCGACCTCGAGGGCGCCCCTCGCGACATCTACGCCGGCTGCTTCGGCTACATCGGCGTCGACGGTGCTCTTGATCTCGCGATGGTCATCCGCAGCATCGTCGTGGACGAGGAGGCGGCGTTCGTCGGCGCCGGTGGCGGGATCACGTGGGGATCGGTGCCCGCGGCCGAGGTGCGTGAGGTCGCCACGAAGGCCCGAGCCCCGCTCGCGGCGCTGGGCGCGGAAATGCCCGCCACCTGGCGTTCCGATATCCTGAACTGATCCCGTTTTTCCCTTCAGATTGGTCGTGCGTTCGTTGTCCGAGAACATGTCCACCGCTCCCGTCGACGAGGAGTTCTCCTCGCCGCACGCCATCCAGGCCAAGTGGCAGAAGTACTGGGCGGAGCACGAGACGTTCCTCACGGGCGGAGACGACGACACCCGGCCGCGGCGCTACGTGCTGGCCATGTTCCCGTACCCCTCCGGCGACCTGCACATGGGGCACGCGGAGAACTACCTCTACTCCGACATCGTCGCCCGCTTCTGGCGTCACCGGGGCCACAACGTCCTGAACCCGATCGGGTGGGACTCCTTCGGGCTGCCGGCGGAGAACGCCGCAATCCGCCAGGGCGCCGACCCGCGCGAGTGGACGTACCAGAACATCGCGCAGCAGAAGGTGGGCTTCCAGCAGTACGGCGTCTCGTTCGACTGGAGCCGGGTGCTGCACACGTCCGACCCCGAGTACTACCGCTGGAACCAGTGGCTGTTCCTGAAGATGTACGAGCGGGGCCTGGCGTACCGGAAGAAGAGCCCGGTCAACTGGTGCCCGAACGACCAGACGGTGCTGGCCAACGAGCAGGTCGTGGACGGGCGCTGCGAGCGCTGCGGCTACGAGGTCGTCAAGAAGAAGCTCACCCAGTGGTACTTCCGCATCACCGACTACGCGGACCGCCTGCTCGACGACCTGAACCAGCTCGAGGGGTTCTGGCCGCACAAGGTGCTGCAGATGCAGCGCAACTGGATCGGCCGCTCCGTCGGCGCCGACGTCGACTTCCGCATCGAGGGGCGCGAGGAGCCGGTGACGGTGTTCTCGACGCGCCCCGACACCCTGCACGGTGCGACCTTCTTCGTCGTGGCGCCCGACGGCGACCTGGCCGCCGAGATCGCGGCGGACGCTGAGCCCGAGGTGCGCGAGCGCTTCCAGGCCTACCTGGCCGAGGTGCAGAAGACCACCGACATCGATCGGCAGTCCACCGACCGTCCCAAGACGGGCGTGTTCCTGGGCCGCTACGCGATCAACCCGGTCAACGGCGAGAAGCTGCCGATCTGGGCGGCCGACTACGTGCTGGCCGACTACGGGCACGGCGCCGTCATGGCGGTCCCGGCACACGACCAGCGCGACCTCGACTTCGCACGCGCGTTCGACCTGCCGGTCAAGGTCGTCGTCGACACCACCGCTCCGGTCACCGGTGCCATGCCGGTCATCGAGGTGGACGAGGACGGCGTCCCGATCGACGCCGACGCCGCGCTCGACGAGCAGAACCCGGCGAAGACCGGCGTCGCGCTCACCGGGGAGGGGCGCATGATCAACTCCGGTCCGCTGAACGGACTGTCGAAGCGCAACGCGATCGCACGCGCCATCGAGCAGCTGGAGGCCACGGGGACGGGCCGGGCGGCGAAGAACTACCGCCTGCGCGACTGGCTGATCTCGCGTCAGCGGTTCTGGGGCACGCCGATCCCGATGCTCCACACCGAGGACGGCCGCATCGTCCCGGTGCCGGAGGACCGGCTGCCGGTCAAGCTGCCGAGCGTCGAGGGCCTCGACCTCAAGCCGAAGGGGACGTCCCCGCTGGGCGGCGCCGAGAGCTGGGTGCGCACGACGGATCCGGAGACCGGCGACCCGGTGCTGCGCGATCCGGACACGATGGACACCTTCGTCGACAGCTCCTGGTACTTCCTCCGGTTCCTGTCGCCGAACAGCGACACGGTGGCGTTCGACCCGGCCCAGGCGGCGCGCTGGGCCCCGGTGGACTCGTACATCGGCGGTGTCGAGCACGCGATCCTGCACCTGCTGTACGCACGCTTCATCACCAAGGTGCTCTTCGACATGGGGCTGATCGACTTCACCGAGCCGTTCTCCAACCTGATCAACCAGGGCATGGTGCTGCTCGACGGACAGAAGATGTCGAAGAGCAAGGGCAACC
Source organism: Microbacterium sp. ER1 (assembly GCF_023383675.1). Lineage (NCBI taxonomy): Bacteria > Bacillati > Actinomycetota > Actinomycetes > Micrococcales > Microbacteriaceae > Microbacterium > Microbacterium sp. ER1. The sequence continues at coordinate 72,144 of NZ_QCXO01000130.1, read as the reverse complement.
TGGTGCTGTTCCAGGAGGAGCTCGACGCCCACGGTGCCGACGCGCTCCGCGTCGGTCTGGCCTTCGCCGGTCCGGTGGAGGACGACAAGGACTGGGCAGACGTGTCGACCACCGGTGCGCAGAAGTTCCTCGCGCGCGCCCTGCGGATCGCGCACGAGGTCGCCAGCCCCGTCGACGTCGTCTTCGACGGGGGCGACGCGGCGCTGCGCCGTGCGACGCACAAGCTGCTCGCCGAGGCGCCCGCGCTGGTCGAGCAGACGAAGTTCAACGTGCTCGTCGCCCGTCTGATGGAGCTGGTCAACGTGACCCGGAAGACGATCGACGGCGCTGCCGGTGCTGCCGACCCCGCCGTCCGTGAGGCGGCGGAGACCATCGCCGTCATGCTCGACCTCATCGCCCCGCACACCGCGGAGGAGATGTGGGAGATCCTGGGACACGAGCCGTCCGTCGGCCTCGTGTCGTGGCGCTCCGCCGATCCGGCGCTGCTCGTCGAGGACACCGTCACCGCGGTCGTGCAGATCGGCGGCAAGGTCCGCGCGCAGCTCGAGGTGCCGGCACGCATCGGCGAGGCCGAGCTCGAGGCGCTGGCGCGCGCCGATGAGCGCGTCATCCGGTCGATCGGCGATCGGGAGATCGTCAAGGTCGTCGTGCGGGCCCCGAAGATCGTCAGCATCGTCGTCAAGGGCTGAGTCCTCGGCGTGCTCCGCGGTTCCGCCTCCCCCGGTGCGAAGGGATGATGCCCGGATCACGTCGCGACCGGGAACGGCCGTCCTCCACGACGAGTCCCGTCTGAGCGTCTCTCCACGGTCGCTGTGTCCGGAGCCGGGAGGCGGTGGGCGCGGAGCTTAGGGTGACCGGATGACCTCGTCCCCGCCTCCACCTCCTCCGCCCCGTCGGAGGCTCCGCCTCGGACTCGGCGCGGCGGTCGTGCTGGCGATCGTCGCGCTCTCCACGGCCGTCGGCCTCGGGCTGGTGCGGGGTCAACCGTCGTCCGTCGAGGCGGTTCCGCTCGCGGAGAGCTCGGCGTCGGTCGAGCCCGCGCCCGCGGAGATCTACGTGCATGTGCTCGGGGCGGTCGAGCGCCCGGGCCTGTACGTCCTGCGCGCCGACTCCCGGGTCGTCGACGCTCTCGCGGCCGCCGGCGGGTCGACGGACGCCGCCGACCTTGCGGGGGTCAATCTCGCCCGCCGGGTCGAGGACGGTGAGCAGATCCTGGTTCCGGTCGTAGGTGCTGTCGCCGACCCGTCGGCGCCGCCATCCGGAGACGGGACCGTCGATCTGAACACCGCGGATCAGGCGGCTCTGGAGGAGCTCCCGGGAATCGGGCCGGCGCTGGCCGAGCGTATCGTCGCGTGGCGCGAGGACAACGGTCGGTTCCGCACGGTCGACGATCTCCTGGCGGTGCCGGGGATCGGGGAGAAGGTCTTGGAGGGGCTGCGAGACGGGGTGCGCGTGTGAGAGTCGCCTACCCCTGGGGATCGCAGGTCAGCGTGGCATCCATGATCACCTGGGTCGCCAGCTCCCGCTCGGACTCGAGCGGATCGCGTCCGTCGACCAGGAGCTGGACGCTCTCATCGGACAACGCGGAGTCGTAGACGTACTGCCCGACGCAGGGATAGAAGTCCGGCATATCGTCATAGGTGGTCAGGCCGTTCGACCGGTTGATCTCCTCCGCGGACGCGCCGATCTCCTCAGGTGTCGGACGGCTCTCACTGGCGCTGCTCGGCGGGTCCGATGGCTGGGCGCTGGCCGGGGGCGCGCTTTCGGCGGGCAACGAGTCGTTCAGCGCCGACGAGGCCAGCACGAGCGACACGATGAGCACGATGACCCCGATCACGGCGCCGACGACCGAAACGACCATGCCGACGATCGACGGCCACTTCGCGGCGTTCTTCGTGAACAACCCGATCAGCGACACGACGAACCCGGCGAACAGGATCACCGCGCCGACCACGAACAACACGGGGATGAAGGCGAGAACGGCGCCGAGGACGGCCAGGCCCAGCCCGATGAACCCGAGGACCGGCGTCGGCCGAGAAGCAGCGTCAGGGACCTGTTGCGCCGGGGCGGCCGACCCGTATGTCGGCGCCTCGGGATGAGGCAGCGAGGGATTCGTCGGAGCCGAAGGGGGAGCGTAGGCGTCGGTCCACCGTGCTCCGTCCCACCACCGCTGGCGCCCGGAACCATCGTCGTACCACCCAGCCGGGACACTCATGCGCTCTCCTCCTCGTCGCGGCAGCGTCCGCCGCGCGCCAGTACCCAGGCTACTCAATCGCTTCCGACGAGGTCGTCACCGCGTCCGACGCCGGCGGTCTCCTCATCGGAGAAGTGCTCCTCCACACCCTGACCTCCGGGGTCGTTGTCCTCCGCTCGTGCGGCGGCGGTCGCGGCGGGCGGAGTGGGCGCCGGCGCGACTCTAGGGTGATCCGATGCATGAGAGGCAGCGTTCGTCCCTGGGGCCCGAGGAGGGATCGGCGTGACGGGCGATCTGCGCCTACTGCCGGTGGCGGTCGGTGCCTGGGGTGTGGCCCTGGTCTGCGTGTTCGTGCCGGGAGCGGCGGCGTGGGTGGCGGGTGGATGCCTGGCGGCCGCGGGGATCATCGGCGCCGCTCTGGCGATCCGGCGCCGCGCAGTCGCGACGATCGGGGGACTGGTCATCGTGGTTCTCGCGACGGCGGCGGCCGTGGCGTTCACCGTGTTCGCACAGTCCGCGGGCCGTGACGCCGTGCACGCGTGGGGAGGCAGAGCCGTCGAAGCGGTCGGTGAAGTCTCGTCGTCGGCGTCCGTGGGACGCGATGGGCGTCTGTGGATGGACGTGCAGCTGAGCGGCATCGGTGCGCCCGGGGCCGTGGCGCCGGCGGCCGGTCCGGTGCGCATCGGCATCGAGGAAGGGGAGGGGTTCGTCCTCGGTGCGCAGGTGCGGGTGACCGGAGAGAGTGCGGAAACGGATGCGGGGGAGCGGGCGGCCCTCGTCGTCTTCGTCACCGCGGGAACGGTGGAACGGTCCGCACCGGGCGTCTTCGGATTCGCTGCCGACCTCCGCCGGTCGTTCGTGGAGCGCGCGACGCGGCTCCCGGAACCCGGCGCCGGGCTCCTTCCGGGGCTGGCGGTGGGCGACACGACCGCTGTGCCTGCCGCAGTCGACGCCGACATGCGTACGAGCGGCCTCAGCCACCTCACCGCCGTGTCCGGGGCGAACTGCGCGATCGTGGTCGCCGCGGTGTTCGCGATCGCGGCGCTGAGCGGCGGGACGCGAGCGCTGCGGGTCGTGCTCGCGGCCCTCGCGCTGGCGGCCTTCGTCGTGCTCGTGACGCCGGAGCCGAGCGTCATCCGGGCCGCCACGATGGCCGCGGCAGGCATGCTGTCGATCCTCGTCGGGCGGCCGAGCGCAGGCGCCGGGATCCTGGCCCTGTGCGTGGGCGCGCTCCTCGTCGCCGATCCCTGGCTCGCATCGACGCCGGGGTTCGCGCTGTCCGCCGTGGCCTCCGGGGCCCTCATCCTGCTCGCCCCGGCGCTGGCGAACGGAATTGCTCGCTGGCTGCCCGGTCCGCTGGCCCTCGCGATCGCCGTCCCTCTGGCGGCGCAGCTCGCGTGCGCGCCCGTCATCGCGCTGTTCGCGGAGCAGCAGTCGCTCGTCTCGGTCGTCGCGAACCTCCTCGCCGAGCCGGCCGCGCCGGTCGCCACGGTGATCGGGCTCGTCGCCTGTCTCGCTGCGCCTCTCCCACCCGTCGCGGATCTGCTCACCGCGTGCGCCTGGCTGCCATCTGCGTGGATCGCGACCGTCGCGCATGTCACTTCCGGGCTCCCCGGCGCTCAGGTGCTCCTCCCCGCGGGGCTCGGCAGCGCTGCCCTGGTCGCGCTGGTGAGCGTCGCGATCGCCATCGTGTGCTGCCGCGGAAGGCCGCGCCTACGGGACGTCACGCGCCCGGACGTCGTGACGGTGTGGTCTCGTCGGCCGGGGCCCTCGATGTCCGGCGGCGTCCTCACCATCGTCCGATGCGTGGCGGCCGGCGTTCTCATCGTCGTGGCGTCCATTGGCGCCTCCCGCGTGCTGGTCGACGGTCCGCTCGCCCCGCTGGTGACGCCGCACGGGTGGGCGATCGCCGCGTGCGACGTGGGCCAGGGCGACGCGATCCTGGTGCGTTCGCAGGACGCGATCGCCCTCATCGACACCGGTCCGGACCCCGGGGCGCTCGACGCATGCCTCCGCTCGCTGAGCATCGACCGCATCGACCTGCTCGTGCTCACGCACTTCGACGCGGACCACGTCGGTGGTGCGGCCGTGCTCGAAGGGCGAGTGGACACCGTGTTGCACGGACCACCCGCCGACGATGCCGATGCGCGCGTGCTCGATGGCCTGGCGCGGGCGGGCGCGGCCCTCCGCGCGGTCGGCGCCGGAGACCGGGGCACTCTCGGCGGAGCATCGTGGCGGGTGCTCTGGCCGCGGAAGGACAGCGTCGCCTTCCCGCCGGGCAACGATGCGAGCGTCGTCACCGAGTTCGCCGGGGGAGGAGTGCCGCGCGCCCTGTTGCTGGGCGACCTCTCCGCGGCCCCGCAACGCGCGCTGCTCCGCGATACGCCGCTGACACGATACGACGTGGTCAAGATCGCCCACCACGGGAGCGCTGATCAGGAGCCCGCTCTGTACGAGGGTCTGCATCCGAGCGCGGCGCTCATCACGGTCGGCGCCGGCAATGACTACGGACACCCGCGTCGGGAGACCCTGGAGCTGCTGTCGGGTCTCGGCGCGCACGTCTACCGCACCGACCGCGACGGTCGCACCCTGCTCGGCATCGAGGACCATGCCCTCCGCGTCTGGACCGATGTCGCCCCGCCCTGAGTCGGGTGTCCGACACCGCCGGTAGGCTGGTCCCATGGCAGCTTCCCGTCCTCCCTCCCGCGGCGGCGCGAAGGCCACGAAGATCCCGCAGGTGTCCTGGCGAGAGCCGCACCCCGCGCCGCTGGTGCTCGTCTCGGGCCCGGAGGAGGTCTGCGCCGAGCGCGCGATCGCCGGGGTGCGCGACTACCTCCGTGCGGAGGATCCGGCGCTCGAGGTCAGCGATGTCCGTGCCGACGACTACGCGCCCGGCACGCTGCTCTCCCTGACCTCGCCGTCGCTGTTCGGAGAGCCGCGCCTGGTTCGCGTGTCCGGCGTGGAGAAGTGCTCTGACGCCTTCCTCCAGGAGGCCATCGGGTATCTGGAGAACCCGCAGGAGGGGGCCACGGTCGTGCTCCGCCACACGGGCGCCAGCGTCCGCGGGAAGAAGCTCCTCGATGCGCTGCGCGCGGGGACGGGCGGCGGGATCGAGATCGCGTGCCCCGCCATCAAGCGCGACGGCGACCGGGTCGACTTCGCGGCGGGGGAGTTCAAGGCGGCGAAGAAGCGCATCGCCCCGCCGGCACTCCGAGCGCTCGTCTCGGCCTTCGCCGACGACCTCACCGAGCTCGCCGCCGCCTGTCAGCAGCTCATCGGCGACGTCGAGGGCGACATCACCGAAGAGGTCGTCACGAAGTACTACGGCGGCCGGGTCGAGGTGTCGGCATTCGTCGTGGCCGACACCGCCATCGCCGGACGCTACGGCGAGGCTCTCGTGGCGCTCCGTCATGCCCTGTCCTCCGGCGCGGACCCGGTGCCGATGGTCGCCGCGTTCGCGATGAAGCTGCGCACGATGGCGCGCGTCGCCGGCAACCGTGAGCCCAGCAGGCAGCTCGCCCAGCGCCTCGGGATGAAGGACTGGCAGGTCGACCGCGCGCGTCGCGACCTGGCGGGCTGGAACGAGCGCTCCCTGGGGATGGCGATCCAGGCGACCGCGCGCGCCGACGCCGAGGTCAAGGGTGCGGCGCGCGACCCCATCTTCGCGCTCGAGCGCATGGTGACGGTCATCGCCACCCGTGAGCCGTTCGGGGGGTAGGGCTCCCGCCTCCCGGGAAAGCAGAAAGCCCGCCTCACGAGGAGACGGGCCTTCCGGAAGTCAGAAGCTCAGAGAGCCGAGACCTGCTTGGCGATCGCCGACTTGCGGTTCGACGCCTGGTTCTTGTGCAGGACACCCTTGCTGACGGCCTTGTCGAGCTTGACCGAGGCCTTCTTCAGGCTCTTCTCGGCGGCGGCCTTGTCACCGGCGGCGACGGCCTCGCGGGTCTGGCGGACGAGAGTCTTCAGCTCGCTCTTCACGGCCTTGTTGCGCTCGTGAGCCTTCTCGTTGGTCTTGTTGCGCTTGATCTGCGACTTGATGTTTGCCACGTGTGGACGCTTTCTGTACAGGAGTGATTCGGAGTGCCGGCAGCAGAAGAGGGCTGCTGCACGGCGGTCGTGAGGGAAGAACCCACACGCAAGCCAAGAGTCGAGTCTACCAGTACCGGGCGGGATCGTGCGAAACGACGTCACTCGGGCGAGACGCCGTCGCGCGAGAGGCGGGACCGGGTGCAGAATCATCCACAACGACGATGACGTCAGGAGCCCGATGACCCCCCTCAGCACCGACCCGGCCGCGCGTGCGCGGCTCCGCTGGTCCGCCGCCACCTCGTCCGTCCAGATCGAGGGTTCCCGCCGCGCCGACGGCGCGGGCCGGTCGATCTGGGACGACGAGATCGCCAAGCCGGGACGCATCCGGGACGGCTCGACGGCGGAGCCGGCCTGCGACAGCTATCGCCGCGTGGCGGATGACCTCGCCCTGGTGGCCGGTCTCCTGGTCGATCGGTATCGGTTCTCGATCCCCTGGGCGCGCGTGCAGCCGGACGGACGCGGCCCCGGGAACGTCGCGGCGCTGGACCACTACGCCCGCGTCGTCGATGGACTGCTGGCGGCCGGCGTCACCCCGTTCCCGACCCTCTATCACTGGGAGCTGCCGAGCGCGGTCGAGGCCGACGGCGGCTGGCTGGCCCGCGACACCGCTGAGCGCTTCGGCGAGTACGCCGCCCTCGTCGCCGCGCGCCTCGGAGACCGGGTGTCGTCCTGGTACACGCTGAACGAGCCCGCGATGACCACTCTGCAGGGCTACGCCGTCGGTGCGCTCGCACCCGGAAGGCAGCTCCTCTACGGCGCGCTTCCGACCGCACATCACCAGCTGCTCGCCCATTCCCGAGCCGCCGAGGCGCTGCATGCCCGTGGCGCGGCGAGCGTGGGACTCGTCAACAACCACACCTGGGTCCTGCCGCTGCGGGACACCGAGGAGGATCAGGCCGCGGCCGCGGTGTACGACCTCCTGCACAACCGGCTGTTCAGCGAGCCGCTCCTCTCCGGGACGACACCGGACCTGGAGGTCCTCGGGCTCCCGCCGCTGCCCGTCCTCGGTGACGACCTCGCACGCATCGCGGGATCGATCGATTTCTACGGGGTGAACTTCTACAACCCGACCACGGTCACCGCCGCCGCCGCCGAGGATGACATCCCGTTCGAGATCGTTCCGACTCCCGGAGTGCCCGTCACCGGGTTCGGTCCCGAGTGGCCGATCATGCCGTCCGCGCTGCGCGACCTCCTGATCGATCTGCACCGTCGCCACCCGAGCATGCCTCCGATCATCATCGGGGAGAATGGGGCATCCTTCCCGGAACCCGACGTCGCCGGTCCGGTGGAGGACATCGACCGGATCGCCTACCTCTCCGCGCACATCGACGCGGTGGGCGAGGCCATCGACGCCGGCGTCCCCGTCGAGGAGTACACGGTCTGGTCGCTGCTCGACAACTGGGAGTGGACGGACGGCTACACGCAGCGGTTCGGCCTCGTGCACGTGGACTTCTCGACGGGGGAGCGCACCCCGAAGGGCTCCTACGGCTGGTACCGCGACCTCATCGCGGGTGCGCGCGCAGCCGAAGACGCCGAGGCGGCACGCGCATGAGCGCGACCCCGGGCCTCGGCACCCACCGAGCGGGCCTGCGCTGGATGTCGCTGTTCACCCTCGCCTGGCTCGCGATCTGGACCGTCCAGCTCACCCCGGTCCAGCTCCTCCTCCCGCTGCAGCTCGACACTCCGGAGGACGACTGGATCCGCGGCGTCGTCTCCTCCGGGATCGTGCTCGGACTGGGTGGCCTCGCCGGCGTCGTCGCCGGGCCGCTCGCCGGGGCACTCTCGGATCGCGCCCGCGCCGGCGCGCATCGGCGGCGGCCATGGGCTCTGGGAGGGGTCGCGCTCACGGCCGCCTGTCTCGTCCTCACCGGATTCGCCGACGGCCCGTGGGCGGTCGGCGCCGGCTGGGTCGGCGTCTCGATCGGCGTCGCCGTCTCCTCCGCCGCGTTCACCGCGCTCATCGCCGACCAGCTCCCGACGACGCAGCGCGGTGCCGCATCCGCCGCGGTCGGGTCGAGCCAGGCGGTCGGGATCGTGCTCGGGGTCGGACTCGTCGTGCTGCTCGGCCTCGGCATCGTCGCCGGGTATCTGCTCCTCGCCGGCATCATCGCGGTGGTGGGCGTCGCGGCGGCACTGCTGCTGCCGGACCCGCCGAGCACGGAGGCGCTGCGCCCTCAGCGCATCGGGCGGCCCCGCCTGGCGTCGCTCCGCGACCGCGACTTCGCCTGGATGCTCTCGGGCCGGCTCGTCACCAACATCGGCAACGCCCTCGGCACGGCGCTGTTCCTTTTCTTCCTCCTCCACGGGCTCGGACAGGAGAGCACGACCGCACAGGACAACCTCCTCCTGCTGATCGTCGTCTACACGGTCTTCGTGGTGCTCGCCTCCGTGATCACCGGGATCATCTCCGACCGCACCGGGGAGCGGCGCCGGCTCGCCGTGGGGGCCACGATCGTGCAGGCGGCGTCGGGTGTGGTGATCGTGGCTCTGCCCACCTTCGAGATGACGATGGTCGCCGCCGCGCTCATGGGCGTCGGCTACGGCGCCTTCTCGACCGTGGGGCTCGCGTTCGCGGCCGATCTGCTCCCGGATGAGCAGGACCACGCGCGCGACCTCGGCATCGTGAACGTCACCGCCGCCCTCGGACAGCTCATCGGTCCCGTGCTCGGGGCGGGGCTCGTCGCGCTGGCCGGCGGGTTCTGGCTCGTCTTCCTCGCGGCAGCCATCCTGTCGCTCGTCGGCGGAGCGCTCACTGCCGCCGCGCGGCCTCGGGTGCTCTCAGCCTGACGCCGTGCGCTGCTCGATCGTCGCGATCGCGAGGGAGAGGACGGCGTTGAACACCCGCGGGCGCATGGCCGTGATCAGGTGCGTGGTCCGTGGCACGACGATGAGCTCCGCCTCCGGGGCCAGGCGCCGGAACAGGGGTTCGTTCAGCCGGAGCTGATCGTACTGGCCGTTCACGAACCAGAGGGGCACCTGGATGCGGGGGACGGCGGCCGCCACATCCAGGGCGGCGAGGCTGCGCAGCGTCTGGTCCTGGATGTCGAGGGCGTACCCGCCGGCGGCGAAGTCTCCGCGATTCTCCTCGGGGATCGTCGCGGCGAGCATGCGCTGCGTCAGCCACATGCCACGGTCGGGCAGGGAGTCGACCGCCCGGGCGAACAGGCGGTACGCGCGCAGCCCGGCGCCGCGGGGAAGCGAGGTGCATGCGGCGGCGACGAGTCCGTCGACGGGCGGAGGCTCAGCGCCACCGGTGTACGCGAGCGAGAGCAGCCCGCCCATGGAGTGGCCGACGAGCAGCACGGGGCCCGTCTCGGCCGCGGCGCGGACGGCCGCATCGATCGTGTGCAGCGCCTCGTGGAGGGTGAAGTCCTCGTCCATCCGGCTGCCGTGGCCGGGGAGGTCGACGGCGGTGACGGGGAGCCCGCGTGCCCCCAGGTACTCGATCTGCGACCGCCACATGGTGGCCGACGTGCGGATGCCGTGCACGAGGACGGTCTGGACGGTCACGCCTTCAGCATAAGGAAAGCGGGGCCGGTGGATGGACCACCGACCCCGCTTCGACACGAGATGTGTCAGAGGATGTTACTTCTCCCAGCCGACGTTCTCGACCGGCGTGACGCCGAACAGGTCGAGACCGACGTAGGGCTCCGGCGTGAGGTTCGCCAGGCCGTTCTTGACCACGTAGATCGAGGGGCCGCTGTACAGCGGGATGAGGCCCCAGGTCTGCTCGATGATCTTCGGCTCGAGGTCCATCGCCGCGGTGGTCCAGGACTCCGCGTCCTTCTGGCTCTCGACCTCGTCGGCGATCTGCTGGTCGATCTCCTCCGTGCCGGTCGCCGAGAGGTTCAGACCGCTGTCGGAGCAGTAGAGCTGGCAGAACCAGGCCGGGCCGAACGGGTCGGAGTCGGTGAAGCGGAGCGAGACGACGTCCCAGTTCTTCGTGGTGAAGTCGCTGGAGAAGTCGGCGGAGGCACGGACATCGATCTTGAGGTCGATTCCGATCTCCTTCTGCTGCGCCTGCAGCGACTTCGCGAGGGCCTCGATGGTCGGGTCCTCACCGAAGATCGGGAAGGTGACGGAGAGCTTCTCGCCGTCCTTCTCACGGATGCCGTCCTCGCCCTCGGTCCAGCCGGCGTCGTCGAGGAGCTTCTTGGCGCCCTCGACGTCGTGCTTCAGACCGGCTTCGGCGAACGAGTCCTTGTAGCCGTCCTGGAACGAGTACAGGTTGAGCGAACCGGCGACCGGCTCCTCGTAGCCGAGGCCGTTCCACGCGATCTGCTTCTGCTGGTCGACGTTCACGCCGAGGAAGAACGCCTTGCGCACGTCGATGTCCTCGAACTGCGGCTTGTCGGCGTCGACGAGCAGGACCGTCTTGGCGGTCTGCTGTGCGCGGCGGACGACGGTGTCGTCCACTTCCTGGACCTGCTTCAGGCGGTCGTTGGTGTTGGCGCCCACCATGTCGATCTCGCCGTTCTTGAAGGCGTTGATCGAGGCGTCGGGCTCCATGGCCGTGAAGGTGACCGTGTCGAGCAGCGGCGCGTTGCCCCACCACTCGGGGTTCGGCTTGAACGAGACGAAGCCGCCGTTCGCGTCGAACGTGTCGACGGTGTACGGGCCGGCGCCCCACTCGGGGTGCATGTTGCCGATGAAGGCCTCGTTGAACACGGCCGGGTCGGCGATGTCCGGGTGCAGGACGCCACCCGTGAGGAACGCCATGGACGGCCAGGCGTAGATGCCGTCGAACGTCACGACGGCGGTCTTCGCGGTGTCACCCTGCTCGACGGTCTTGATCTGCTTGTAGCCGTCGGTCGCGTTCGGGTTGAAGCCCTCGTCGTAGGAGCGGTTGGCCTTCCACGTGGCGTCGATGGACGTCCAGTCCATGTCGGTGCCGTCGTTGAAGTGCGCCTCGTCCTTGAACGTGAAGGTGATGGTCGTGTTGCCATCCTCCTCGCCGATCTCGTACGCGTCGAGGTAGGCGTCGTTCTTCGTGACCTCGCCCTCCGGCGAGACCAGGAGGATCTGCGGCATGTACCACGACCACAGGCGAGCGGTGTCAGCACTGGCATCGCTGTTGAAGCCGTTCAGCTGCTCCGGGATCTCGTTGATGGGGAAGTTGACCTCGCCACCTTCCTGGAGGTTGCTGCGGTCCTGCGGGTTGTAGTCGGCGGTCTTGGTCTCGACCTTCTCGCCGCCGTTGTCTCCGCCGCCGTTGTTCCCGGAACCGCTCGCGCAACCCGCGAGGGCGAGTGCGAGGGCGCCGCCGACCGCGACCGCCCCCAGCAACTTCTTGTTCTTCATGGTGCTCCTTTCGCCTTTCGGCGTTTCATAAAGGGAAGACTAGTTCGCGCTGTATCCCGGAACACGGCGCTGCGGTGAATGCCGCCTAACCGTTATCGGACGGTGACCAGGAACGCGCGCATGGGATCCGGGTCAGACCGTCGCGGGCTTCGTCGACATCGTCTCAGCGTCGAAGACCACCCGCTCGCGGGTGCGCTCGATGTCGGGATCCGGCACGGGGATCGCCGACAGCAGCGCCTTCGTGTACGGGTGCTGCGGGTCGTCGAACACCTGGTCGACGTCGCCGTGCTCCACGAACTCGCCGAGGTACATCACGGCCACCCGGTCGGCGATGTGACGCACCACCGAGAGGTCGTGCGCGACGAAGAGGTACGACAGCCCGAGCTTGGTCTTGAGCTCGTCGAGCAGGTTGATGACGCCGGCCTGGATCGACACGTCGAGCGCGGAGACCGGCTCGTCGAGCACGACGATCTTGGGGTTCGTGGACAGGGCCCGGGCGATGCCGATGCGCTGCCGCTGACCGCCGGAGAACGCCTGCGGGAAGCGGTCGCTGTGCGCGGGGTTGAGCCCGACGAGGTCCATGAGCTCGTCCACCCGCCGGTGCGCCTCCTCCTTCGGCGTGCCGATCGCGAAGAGCGGCTCCGAGATGATGTCGGCCACCGTCATGCGCGGGTCGAGGGCTCCCATCGGGTCCTGGAACACGATCTGGATGTCGCGGCGCAGGGCGCGCTCGACCTTGCGGCTGTGGATGTCGTTGACGCTGGTGCCGGCGATGACGATGTCGCCGTCGGTCTGCTTGACCATGTCCATGATCTGCAGCAGCGTCGTCGTCTTGCCCGAGCCCGACTCGCCGACGATGGCCATCGTCTCGCCCTCGCGCACGTCGAAGCTGATGCCCTTGATCGCCTGGACCTCGCCGACCTTGCGCTTCAGGAACGCGCCCTTGACCAAGGGGAACGTCTTGCGGAGGTTCTTCACCTCGAGCGTGATCGGCCGCTCCTCGCGCGGCGTCCGTGTGAGGTCGCTCTCCGGGACGGGGCGGACGGGGTAGACCGGCAGGCCCCCGAGGAGGCCGCCGTCCTCGATCTCGTGCGCGCGGATGCAGGCGGCCTGGTGCAGGTCGCCCGAGCCCGTCGGCACGGGGAGCAGTTCGGGCTCCTTGGCGCGGCAGGCGTCCATGACGATCGGGCAGCGGTCGGCGAACGGGCAGGCGTCCGGCAGGTTGATGAGCAGCGGCGGGTTGCCCTTGATGGGGGTCAGCGGCTCCTTCTCGGCCTTGTCCACGCGGGGGATGGCGCCGAGCAGACCGATCGAGTACGGCATGCGGGTCTTGTGGAACAGCTCGCGCACGGGCGCGTGCTCCACGGGCTTGCCGGCGTACATCACGAGCACGTCGTCGGCGGTGCGGGCGACCACACCCATGTCGTGCGTGATCATGATCACCGCGGCGCCGGTCTCGTCCTGCGCCTTCTCGATGAGGTCGAGGATCTGCGCCTGGATGGTGACGTCGAGGGCCGTGGTGGGCTCGTCGCAGATGATGAGCTTCGGATCGTTGGCCATCGCGATGGCGATGACGACGCGCTGCCGCATGCCTCCGGAGAACTCGTGCGGGAAGGACTTCATCCGGCGCTCGGGCTCGGTGATGCCGACGAGCTTGAGCAGCTCGACGGAGCGGTCCCAGGCGTCCTTCTTGGACAGGCCGCGGTGGACCGTGAGGGCCTCGATGAGCTGATCGCCGACCGTGTAGACCGGCGTGAGCGAGGTCAGCGGGTCCTGGAAGACCATCGACATGCCGTTGCCGCGGATGACCGACAGCTGCTTGTCGCTCATGCCGACGAGCTCCTGCCCGTCGTACATGATCGAGCCGGTGACCTTGGCGTTCTCGTCGAGGAGACCCATGATCGCGAGCGAGGTCACGGACTTGCCGGAACCGGATTCGCCGACGATGCCGAGGGTCTTGCCGGCTTCGAGGTCGAAGGAGACGCCGCGGACGGCGTCGACACGGCCGGCCTCGGAGGCGAAGCTGACCTTGAGGTCGCGGACGGAGAGGACGTTGGTCATGCGCGGCCTCCAGCAGCCGAGGTGGGATCGAGGGCGTCGCGCAGGCCGTCGGCGATGAGCGCCATCGACACGGTGAGCAGGGTCAGCGCCGCCGCCGGGAAGTAGAACAGCCAGGGCGCGGTGGTCAGCGAGCTCGAGCCGGCGCCGATGAGGGCACCGAGCGACACGTCGGGGATCTTGACGCCGAAGCCGAGGAAGGACAGGCCCGTCTCCGTCACCACGGCGTTGACGACGCCGAGGGTGAAGTTGATGACGAGGAGCGAGCCGATGTTGGGCAGGAGGTGGCGGAGCACGATGCGCATGCCGCCGACGCCCATGTACCGGGAGGCGCTTACGTACTCGCGCTCGCGCAGCGACAGGGCCATCGTCCAGATGACGCGGGCGGGGAAGTACCACCCGATCACGAAGATCATGATGAGGGCGATGACGCGCCAGTCGCCGCCGGCCTTGTTCGAGATCATCGCGAGGATGAGGAAGCTCGGGATCACCATCATGAAGTGGATGACCAGGAGCGAGATGCGCTCCGTCCAGCCGCCGAAGTAGGCCGCGGCCGTGCCGACGAGCGCGGACACGATCGTGACGCCGACGGAGACGGTGATGGCGATCATGAGCGACCGCTGCAAGCCGACGGCGACCTGGGCGAAGAGGTCGTTTCCGGCGTTGTTCGTGCCGAACCAGTGCTCCGCGGACGGGGGAGTGCTGAGGTTCAGGAAGTCGAGCTCGATGTGGTCGTACCGGGCGATGAAGGGCCCGAGGATCGCGAACAGCACGAGGACGACGAAGATCACGAGGCCGATGAGGGCTCCGCGGTTCCGGGAGAAGCGTCGCCAGTACAGCGTCCACTTCGACAGCCGCTTGGTGGCGACGCGGGTGGTCTCGGGGCCGGCGGTCTCCGGCTCCGGGTGGATGGTCGGGTCGAGCATGTCGGTGCTCATGTCAGCTCACTCTCACGCGCGGGTCGAGGACGACGACGGCGATGTCGGCGAGGATGGCGCCGATCGCCGTGAGGACCGCACCGAAGGCGGCGATCGCGACGGTTCCGTGGATGTCGTTCTTGGTGATGGTCTCGATGAAGTACCGGCCCATGCCGTTCCACGCGAAGATCGTCTCGGTCAGGACCGCTCCGGTGAAGATCGCGGGGATCGTGAAGGCGACCTGCGTGGCGACGGGGATGAGGGACGTCCGGAGCGCGTGCTTGCGGATGGCCTGCTGCTTGGTCAGGCCCTTCGCGCGGGCCGTGCGGACGTAATCGGCGTTGATGTTGTCCAGCAGGAGCGACCGCTGCAGGAAGTGGATGCTCGCGTACCCGGTGAGCACCAGCGCGATCGTCGGCAGCGTCAGGTGTTGCAGCACGTCTATGAGGGTGGGGAAGAAGCCCTCGACCCCTTGGCTGGCGTTACCGGTCACGTAGAAGATGCGGGTGCCGGTGGCGTTGTTCAGGCCGATCGCGAGCAGGACGATCGCGAACGCCGCGACGACGATCGGGATGTTCAGGGTGATGATGCTCGTCGCCTGGCCGATGCGGTCGGCGAGCTTGTACTGCCGAGACGCGGTGTACACGCCGAGCGCGATGCCGAGGACCGTCGTGAGGATCGTCGCGCCGAGGACGAGCTCCGCGCTGACCCACATGCGGTAGGCGACCTGCTCGTTGACGGATCCGCCCGTCGGGCTCACGCCCCAGTCCCAGCGGAGCAGGATGCCGGTGAGCCACGTCCACCACCGCTCGATGAGCGGGACGGTGTCGCTCAGGTTGCGGGGAGCGAGGGTGTTCACGATCTGCTCTTCGGTGAGCGGAGGGCGACGACCCACGTAGTTGCTGCGCGGATCGAGGAAGCCCCACGCGAGGAAGTAGGTGAGGTTCGTCGCGACCACGATCATGAGCAGCCAGCCGAGGGCACGGCGCGCGAGGTACTTGATCAAGGGGGATTTGTCTTTCTCTTCTCCAGACGCGCTCGGGGTCTGCCGACGCAACGCTGAGCCGGGCGGATGATCGGGTTTCATCCGCCGTTCCGCGCGACGCGACAGCCCTCACGGAGTCTGTGACGGAGTCGTATCGCTTACGGGATCCGGTGTCACGGATTGATCCCGGGCAACTTCGGGAGACTATCACCGATACGCACGAATGGGGATTATGAGGACCCTCACCGTAGAATCGACGGGACATGTCCCCACGCGCTCTCACCCCGCTTCAGCCTGCCGCGACGCCGGCTGCGCAGATCCGTAATTTCTGCATCATCGCCCACATCGACCACGGCAAGTCGACCCTGGCCGACCGCATGCTCCAGATCACCGGCGTGGTCGCGGAGCGGGACATGCGCGCCCAGTACCTCGACCGGATGGACATCGAGCGGGAGCGCGGCATCACGATCAAGAGCCAGGCGGTGCGGATGCCGTGGGCTCTGGGGCAGGCACAGGGCCCGGACGAGGTCTTCGCGCTCAACATGATCGACACCCCCGGTCACGTCGACTTCACGTATGAGGTGTCCCGGTCGCTGGCCGCGTGCGAGGGTGCCATCCTCCTCGTCGACGCCGCGCAGGGCATCGAGGCCCAGACGCTGGCCAACCTCTACCTCGCGCTGGAGAACGACCTCCACATCATCCCCGTCCTCAACAAGATCGACCTCCCCGCCGCAGACCCCGAGAAGTACGCGAAGGAGCTCGCCTCGCTCATCGGCGGCAAGCCGGAGGACGTGCTGCGCGTGTCCGGGAAGACGGGAATGGGGGTCGAGGATCTGCTCGACCGGATCGTCGAGGAGATCCCGGCTCCGGTGGGGGATGCGGACGCACCCGCGCGGGCGATGATCTTCGACTCCGTGTACGACGCCTACCGCGGCGTCGTCACCTACGTGCGGATGGTCGACGGCAGCCTCTCGCCCCGCGAGCGCATCCAGATGATGTCCACCGGCGCGAACCACGAGGCCCTCGAGGTCGGGGTGTCGAGCCCGGAGCCCACCCCGACCAAGGGTCTCGGCGTCGGCGAGGTGGGCTACCTCATCACCGGCGTGAAAGACGTGCGGCAGTCGAAGGTCGGCGACACGATCACGAACGCGCGCAAGCCCGCGGCGGAGGCGCTTCCCGGCTACACGGACCCGAAGCCGATGGTCTTCTCGGGCATCTACCCGATCGACGGCAGCGACTACGCGGAACTGCGCGAGGCGCTGGACAAGCTCAAGCTCTCCGACGCCTCGCTGCAGTACGAGCCGGAGACCTCCGTGGCGCTCGGCTTCGGGTTCCGCTGCGGCTTCCTCGGCCTGCTGCACCTGGAGATCGTGACCGAGCGCCTCTCGCGCGAGTTCGGCCTCGACCTCATCACCACCGCCCCGAGCGTGATCTACGAGGTCGTGACGAGCGACACCGGCGAGACGGTGACCGTGACGAACCCGAGCGAGTACCCCGACGGCCGTATCGGCTCGGTGTCCGAGCCGATGGTGAAGGCGGCGATCCTGCTTCCCAAGGACTACGTCGGCACCGTCATGGAGCTGTGCCAATCGCGGCGCGGCACGCTGCTGGGCATGGAGTACTTCTCCGAGGAGCGCGTCGAGCTGCGCTACAACATGCCCCTCGGTGAGATCGTGTTCGACTTCTTCGACCAGCTCAAGTCCAAGACGCAGGGCTACGCCTCCCTGGACTACGAGCCGTCGGGGCAGCAGGAGGCCGACCTGGTCAAGGTCGACATCCTCCTGCAGGGCGAGAAGGTCGACGCGTTCAGCTCGATCGTGCACCGGGACAAGGCCTACGCCTACGGCACGATGATGGCGGAGCGGCTGCGCAAGCTCATCCCTCGCCAGCAGTTCGAGGTGCCGATCCAGGCCGCGATCGGTGCGCGCATCATCGCCCGGGAGACGATCCGCGCGATCCGCAAGGACGTGCTCGCCAAGTGCTACGGCGGTGACATCACCCGCAAGCGCAAGCTCCTCGAGAAGCAGAAGGAGGGCAAGAAGCGCATGAAGATGGTGGGCCGCGTCGAGGTTCCGCAGGAGGCGTTCATCGCCGCGCTCTCCGGCGACGTCGAGACCAAGGACAAGAAGTAGCCCACCCCGCTGAACTTGTCGAAGCGCGCGGTTCTCAGGGACCCACCCTTCGACACGCTCAGGGACTCACCCTTCGACAGGCTCAGGGACCCAGCATCAGGGGCCCAGCCCTCCCGGGGATGTGACGGCGTGCGGCGCGGGGGGTGTTCGCTCAGGGAACCCGAAGTAGGCTGGATCTCATGCGGCGCGGGACTTTCCGAGACGACACGGTGGACTATGCGGCCGTGGGTGCGACCCACGCCCCCGATCTGATGCAGTACCCGCCGGAGCGCAGCATCCCGGCGGAGGAATCCTGGCGGATCGGCAGCGGCGAGGAGCGTTTCCAGACGGCCGGCGAAGCCCTGCTGTCGTGGACGGCGCAGCGTGCGGCCGGGCTGTCCGTGGAAGACGTCCGCCCTGCTCCCGGCCCCGCCTATGCGGGCGTGAGCTTCGACGCCGAGGGCAATCCCATCGCGCCGAGCAAGCGGGATGTGGAGCCGCGCTACGACGCCGAGGGGATGCCCTTCGTGGGCGCGGGCATGACGCTCCACCTCCGCGGTCGCGTCGGCGGCATGCGCGCCGACTCCGAGCTCCGTGTGATCTCGGTCACCGAGGAGACCCGGCGGATCGGTTTCGTGCTGGGCACGGTCGGGGGCTCCGTCGTGAGCGGCGAGGAGTCGTTCGACGTGGACTGGCGCGAGGACAACGACGAGGTCTGGTTCACGGTCCGGGCTTTCGACGCCCCGAACACGCTGCTCTATCGGCTCGTCCCCGCCCTGATGAAGCGCCGCCGTCGCGAGCTGTTCGCGCGCTACCTCCGCGCGATCTCCCCGCTCTACGCGACTCCGGTGTGATGGCGGGACCACTTCCGCTCGGGGATCCGGCGCCCGCGGACGGGCGACTCCCCGCCGACCTCCCGATCTCCGCCGAGACGCCGTTCTCCGCCTACCTGCACATCCCGTTCTGCCGCGTGCGCTGCGGCTACTGCGACTTCAACACGTACACGTCCGGTGAGCTCCGCGGGGCGAAGCAGGAGGACTACGCGTCCACCCTCATCGGCGAGATCGCCCTCGCGCGTACGGTGCTGGACGAGGCCGGAGCGCTGCGCCCGATGAACACGGTGTTCTTCGGCGGCGGCACGCCCACGCTGCTTCCCGCGGGGGACCTCGCCCGCATGCTGGGAGCGGCCACCGCGGCGTTCGGTCTCGCACCGGGCGCGGAGGT
The DNA here is from genome assembly GCF_023383675.1 of Microbacterium sp. ER1. NCBI lineage: Bacteria > Bacillati > Actinomycetota > Actinomycetes > Micrococcales > Microbacteriaceae > Microbacterium > Microbacterium sp. ER1. The sequence continues at coordinate 53,265 of NZ_QCXO01000130.1, read as the reverse complement.
CACGGTCGAGGCCAACCCCGACACCGTGACCCCGGAGGTCGCGCGCATCCTCGCCGAGGCGGGGGTCACGAGGCTGTCCATCGGCATGCAGTCCGCCGTCCCGCACGTCCTCGCCGCGCTCGACCGGACGCACCGGCCCGAGAACGTCCGCACCGCCGTCGCCGCGGCGAAGGAGGCAGGACTCGCAGTCAGCGTCGACCTCATCTACGGCGCACCGGGGGAGAGCCTCGCCGACTGGGAGGCCTCGCTCGACGCCGCCCTCGCCCTGGAGTCCGACCACGTCTCCGCGTATGCCCTCATCATCGAGGACGGCACGAAGCTCGCGCGACAGATCCGTCGCGGTGAGGTGCCGACCCCGGACGACGACCTGCAGGCGGACATGTACGAGCTGGCGGACGAGCGCCTCGCCGCCGCCGGGTTCGAGTGGTACGAGGTCAGCAACTGGGCCCGCAGCGAGGGGCAGCGGTCGCGGCACAACCTCGCGTACTGGCGGGGGAGCGACTGGTGGGGCTTCGGCCCCGGCGCCCACAGCCACGTCGCCGGACTCCGGTGGTGGAACGTCAAGCACCCGGCGGCCTACGCGCAGCGGCTGGCCGCCTCGTCCTCGCCGGCGGCCGGACGCGAACGTCCGGACCCGGAGGCGCGGACCCTGGAGCGCATCCTCCTCCTCAGCCGCATCCGTGAGGGGATCGCAGTGACCGACGTCCCGGAGCAGAACAGGGACCGCATCGCCGGCCTCATCGCCGACGGTCTCATCGATGCGCCGGCGGCGATCCGCGGGCGCGTGCAGCTCACGCTCCGCGGCCGCCTCCTCGCCGACGCCGTCGTGCGCGAACTGACGGATTGAGCGGCTCCACCGGCGCTGCCCCGCCTTCGGAGATCTCCCGGTCGCAGGAGGTAGGATTGGCACTCAGGGCAGCAGAGTGCCAGCATCCGGTCGGCGGGAAGGGGAAGCCATGGTCACAGAGCGAGGGCTGCAGGTCCTCCGCGCGATCGTGCAGGACTACGTCGAGACGCACGAGCCCGTGGGCAGCCGTTCCATCGTCGACCGGCACTCGTTCGGTGTCTCGGCCGCGACCATCCGCAACGACATGGCGCAGCTGGAGGACGAGGAGCTGATCACGGCTCCGCACACGTCGTCCGGGCGCGTCCCCACGGACAAGGGCTACCGGGTGTTCGTCAATCACCTCGCCCAGCTCCGTCCTCTCTCCACCGCTCAGCGTTCCGCCATCGAGTCGTTCCTCGCCGACCCGGCCGACCTCGACGACCTGATGGTCCGGACCGTCCGCGTCCTCACACAGCTCACCGGCCAGGTCGCGTTGGCGCAGTATCCGTCGTTCGCGCGGGCGCACGTGACCCACGTGGAGCTCGTGACGCTGGCCCCGAACCGGCTCCTCACGGTCCTGGTGACGGACGCCGGTGGGGTGTCGCAGCGGATCACCGCTCTGCCGGACGCGATCGACGAGGCCGACCTCGCCGTGCTGCGCGCGCGGCTGTCCGCCCTCATCACGGGGCAGGCGATCGCGGCGGCCTCCGACCGGCTTCAGGCGCTGCTCGCCACGGAGGAGACGCCGCAGGATCGCGTGCTCCGCACCCTCGCCGGCGTCGTGATCGACGAACTCGGCGGCTTCCGGCAGGAGCGGCTCGTGATGGCCGGAGCGGCGACCCTGGCGCGGCGCGAACAGGACTTCCGCGGCAGCATCCACCCCCTCCTCGAGGCCATCGAGGAGCAGGTCACGCTGCTGCGGCTGATGAGCGAGATGGTGCCGGACGAGCACGGCCTCGCGGCGAGCATCGGCACCGAGAACGCCTCCTTCGGGCTCGGCGAGGCGTCGATCGTCGCCAGCAACTACGCGGCGCCCTCGGGGACCGCGCGGGTCGGCGTCATGGGACCGACGCGGATGGACTATCCGAGCAACCTCGCGGCAGCGCGGGCGGTCGCCCGCTACCTGTCGCGCATGCTCGACGACGACGAGGCCGGCCGCTGACGCGGCCCCACGGAAATCACACGCAGAAAGGCGATTGTGGCGGACCACTACGAGGTTCTCGGGGTGTCCCGGGACGCTTCCACCGACGAGATCAAGAAGGCGTATCGGCGCCTGGCACGGCAGCTCCACCCGGACGTGAATCCGGGGGAGGAGGCTGCGGAGAAGTTCAAGCTCGTCACGCACGCCTACGACGTGCTCAGCGACGAGGAGTCGCGCCGACGGTACGACATGGGCGGCGGTGACGGCGCGAACAACTTCGGCGGCTTCGGAGGCTTCGGCGACATCTTCGAGACGTTCTTCGGCGCGTCACAGGGTGGCGGACGCGGCGCCCGTCCGCGATCGCGGCGAGAGCGCGGTCAGGACGCGCTCGTCCGGGTCACCCTCGATCTCGGCGATGTGGTCTTCGGTGCGCACCGCGACATCGAGGTCGACACGGCCGTGCTCTGCGAGACCTGTCAGGGCTCGTGCTGCCAGGAGGGCACGTCGCCCGTCGCCTGCGACATCTGCGGCGGCACGGGGCACGTGCAGCGTCAGGTGCGGAGCCTTCTCGGCAACGTCGTCACCTCCCAGCCATGTGGCACCTGCGAGGGCTACGGCACTACCATCCCCTACCCCTGCGGCACCTGTGGCGGGCAGGGACGCGTCCGCTCGCGCCGCACGGTGTCCCTCGACATCCCGGCGGGCGTCGAGACCGGACTGCGGCTGCAGCTCCCCGGCTCCGGCGAGGTCGGCCGCGCGGGCGGCCCGAACGGCGACCTCTACGTGGAGGTCACGGTCAACCCGCACCCCGCCTTCAGCCGTGACGGCGACGACCTGCTCGCCACGCTCGAGGTGTCCATGACCGACGCCATCCTCGGCACCGAGACCTCGATCGAGGGACTCGACGGGGAGGTCGACCTGGAGATCCGCGCCGGCGTGCAGTCCGGTGACGTGCTGACCATCAAGGGCCGAGGCATCACGCCGCTGCGCGGCACCCAGCGCGGCGACCTCCGCGTCGGCGTGCAGGTGGTCACCCCCACCAAGCTCGACTCCGCGCAGCGCAAGCTCATCGAGGACTTCGCCAAGAAGAACAAGGCGCCGGGCCCGCAGCTCGCGCAGTTCCAGCAGGGCCTGTTCTCCAAGCTACGCGACCGGTTCCGCGCCCACTGATCGTGGCGCTGCACTTCCTCGTCGAATCCGCGGGTGATGCCGCGGTAGGCGGCCTCGTCTCCCTGACCGGGGCCGAGGCGAAGCATGCGGCCGTCGTCCGGCGGCTGCGCGTCGGCGAGGCCGTCACGGTCGGTGACGGTCGGGGCATCTGGCTGACCGGCGTGGCCGAAGAGGTGTCGCCGTCGCGCGTCGATGTCCGGATCACCGCGCGCGTCGAGCACGAGCCGGCGAGCCCGCGCCTCGTGCTCGTGCAGGCGCTCGCGAAGGGCGACCGCGACGAGCTCGCCGTGCAGGCCGCGTGCGAACTGGGCGTCGACGAGATCGTGCCGTGGCAGGCGGGTCGCAGCGTGTCGCGCTGGGAGGGGCCGAAGGCGGTGAAGGGACGCGAGCGCTGGGCGACGATCGTCCGCGAGGCCGCGAAGCAGGCGCACCGTGCCTGGGTACCCGAGGTGGCCGCCCCGGAGACGACCGCACAGCTCGCGACCCGCGCGGCGACGCAGCGCGTGCTCCTGCTCGACCCGACCGCGCCCGCGCGGCTCTCCGCCCTGGTGCCGGATGACCGTGACCTGGTGCTCGTGGTGGGTCCGGAGGGCGGGATCGCTCCGGAGGAGCTCGAGAAGCTCACCGCCGCGGGCGCCGAACGCGTGCTGCTCGGCGACACCGTGCTGCGCACGTCCACGGCGGGCCCCGCGGCCATCGCCGTGCTGTCCGCGGCCCTCGGGCGCTGGTGACCGGCCGCGCCTCGCGTCCCCCCAGTAAGCTGAGAGCATGAGCGAACCCTCGATCTTCACGCGCATCCTCACCGGGGACATCCCCGGGGAGATCCTGCTCGACACGGGCCGCGTCTTCGCGATCCGCGACATCGATCCGCAGGCGCCGCTCCATGTGCTCGTCATCCCCAAGACCGAGGAGTACCGCGACGTGACCGAGCTCGCGGCCGGGGATCCCGCGCTGCTGGCCGAGATGGTCGCCGCCGCCAAGCGCATCGCGGAGGAACACGCCAACGGCGAGTACCGCCTCATCTTCAACAACGGCGCGAGCGTCGCGCAGTCCGTCTTCCACGTGCACGCCCATGTGCTCGGCAACCTCGAGGAGAACAAGCTCGTTGGCTTCTGACGATCAGGAAAACGTCACCGAACGGCTCTACGCCGACGGCGTCGCGATGGTGCAGCTGCTCGGTCCGCAGGACCGGCTGCTGCGGATGCTCGAGCGCGAGCACCGCGACGTGCAGGTGCTCGTCCGCGGCAACGAGATCACGCTCACGGGCGCGCGCGAGGCCGTCGCCAAGGCCAAGACCCTCGTCGACGAGCTCCTCACGATGACCAAGGCCGGGCACGATCTCGCCCCGAGCGACGTCTCCAGCTCGGCGCGCATGCTGCGTCAGGACGGCGGCCCGCGGCCCAGCGAGGTGCTGGGCGAGGCGATCCTCTCCACGCGCGGCAAGGTGATCCGGCCGAAGACCCTCGGTCAGAAGGAGTACGTCGACGCGATCGAGGAGAACACGATCGTGTTCGGCATCGGTCCGGCCGGAACGGGCAAGACCTACCTGGCGATGGCGAAGGCCGTCCAGGCGCTGCAGCGCAAGGAGGTCACCCGCATCATCCTCACCCGTCCGGCGGTCGAGGCGGGGGAGCGCCTCGGGTTCCTCCCCGGCACGCTCACCGACAAGATCGATCCGTACCTGCGGCCGCTCTACGACGCGCTCAACGAGATGATGGATCCGGAGATCGTGCCGCGCCTGATGGCGACGGGCACCATCGAGGTCGCGCCCCTCGCGTACATGCGCGGACGCACCCTCAACGACTCCTTCGTCGTGCTCGACGAGGCGCAGAACACCACGCCCGAGCAGATGAAGATGTTCCTCACGCGTCTCGGGTTCGGCACGAAGATGGTCGTCACCGGCGACATCACCCAGGTCGACCTTCCGCAGGGCGCCTCCGGCCTCCGCCTGGTCACCCGGGTGCTCGACGGCATCGACGACATCCACTTCTCCCGTCTCACCAGCGACGACGTGGTCCGGCACTCCCTGGTGGGGCGCATCGTCGACGCCTACAGCGAGTACGACGAGCGGCGCGTGGCGCAGCGGGCCGAGCGCGAGCAGGCGCACGAGTTCGCCAACCGCGCCGAGCGCCGCGGCGCCCAGCGACCCGGACCACGCGACCGCATGCCGAAACGAGGGCTCTCATGATCGAGATCAACAACGAGTCGGCCATCGATGTCGACGAGACCGTGCTGCAGCGGCTGACGGACTTCAACCTCGCGCAGCTCCACGTCAGCGCGGACGCCGAGGTGGCCATCGTGCTCGTCGACGAGGGCGCCATGGAGGCGCTACACGTGCAGTGGATGGACGAGCCGGGGCCGACCGACGTCCTGAGCTTCCCGATGGACGAGCTCCGGCCCGGCACCGAGGACCGTCCGACGCCTCCCGGGCTGCTCGGCGACATCGTCCTCTGCCCGCAGGTCGCGGAGACGCAGGCGCAGGCCGCCGGGCACACCCTCATGGACGAGCTCATCCTGCTCACCACGCACGGACTGCTGCATCTCCTCGGGTTCGACCACGCCGAGCCGGATGAGGAGCGGGAGATGTTCGGGCTGCAGAAGCAGCTCATCCAGGGCTTCGCCGCGTCCGAGCGCCGCCGGCGATGACGGAGCTGCTGCTGCTCGTCGCCGCGGTGCTGCTGGTGGCGTTCGGCGGCCTCATGGCCGCGATCGACGCGGCATACGGCGTGACCTCGCGCGCCGGGCTGGAGGACATGGCGACCGAGGGACGCCGTGCGAAGGCCCTCGGGCGCATCGCCGCCGACCTCGACGCGCACGTCAACGCCGTCGCCTTCATCCGTGTCCTCGCGGAGGTGACGGCCGCCGTGCTCGTCACCGTGGCGTTCACGATCGTCTTCGAGAACATCTGGTGGGCGATGCTCGCCGCCGCCATCCTGATGACCGGCATCACCTTCGTCCTCGTCGGGGCGAGTCCGCGGACGTTCGGTCACCAGCACGCCGAGAGCATGATCCGCGGGAGCGCGGCCATCGTGCGCGGACTCCGGATCATCCTGGGCCCCATCGCCCAGGGGCTCGTCGTCCTCGGCAACCGTGTCACGCCGGGGACCGGACGCAGTTCGTTCTCCAGCGAGGACCAGCTGCTGAGCATGGTCGACGAGGCCGCTTCCAACGACCTCATCGAGGAGGACGACCGCGACCTCATCCACTCGGTGTTCGACTTCACCGACCAGTTCGTCCGGGCGGTGATGGTGCCGCGCACCGAGATGGTCACCGTGGGTGCGGAGGCGACGACCGACGAGGCCATGTCGCTCTTCCTTCATCGCGGGGTGTCCCGCATGCCCGTCGTCGACGATGAGGCCGACGACGTCGTCGGGGTGCTGTACCTCAAGGACCTCGTGCAGTTCGCGTACCGGGACGACAGCGCCTGGCGCGCGGCCTCCATCCGTCCGATCGCCCGGCCGGCCACGTTCGTCCCCGAGTCGATGCGCGCGGAGACGCTGCTGCAGCAGATGAAGCGCGACGCCGTGCACGTCTGCCTCGTGATCGACGAGCATGGCGGGATCTCCGGCCTGGTGACGCTGGAGGACCTCATCGAGGAGCTCGTGGGGGAGATCTCGGACGAGTACGATCAGGTGTCCGCCGAGTTCGTCGACCTGGGCGACGGCCGCTATCGCGTGAGCTCCCGGCTCTCGCTGGAGGACGTGGGCGATCTGTTCGGTCTGGAGCTCGAGGACGAGGACGTCGACTCCATCGGCGGCCTGCTCGGCAAGACGCTCGGCCAGGTCCCGCAGCCCGGTGCGACGGCGACCGTCCACGGGCTCGTGCTCACCGGGGGCGCGTCGCGCGGCCGGGGGCGCGGGATCGCGACGGTGTTCGTGGAAAGGGCGGCAGAGCCCGAAGAAGTGCAGGATGAAGGAGAGCGGCGCGATGACTGAAGACACCCGGAGCGGGTTCGTGACCTTCGTCGGGCGGCCGAACGTGGGCAAGTCCACGCTCACCAACGCCCTGGTCGGCGAGAAGATCGCCATCACCAGCGAGAAGCCGCAGACCACGCGCCGCGCGATCCGCGGCATCCTCAACCGTCCGGACGGGCAGCTCGTCATCGTCGACACCCCCGGCATCCACAAGCCGCGCACACTCCTCGGGGAGCGGCTGAACGATCTTGTCGAGCAGGTCCTGGGCGACGTCGACGTGATCGGCTTCTGCGTGCCCGCCACCGAGAAGGTCGGTCCCGGCGACCGCCGGATCGCCGCCTCGCTGGACAGCTACCCGCGGGCGCAGAAGATCGCCATCGTCACGAAGACCGATGCTGCCGGGCGCGATGAGATCACCGAACGACTGATGGAGGTGGACTCCCTCCGCGAGGACTGGGCGGCGGTGATCCCGCTGTCGGCGCTGACGCGGGATCAGCTCGAGGTGCTGGCGGACGAGATCCTGCAGCTCATGCCGGAGGGGCCCGCGCTCTACCCCGAGGGCGTCACCACCGACGAGTCCGCCGAGGACCGGATCGCGGAGATCATCCGCGAGGCCGCCCTCGACGGCGTGCGCGACGAGCTCCCGCACTCGATCGCCGTCGTCGTCGATGACATCGCCCCGCGCGAGGACAGCGACCTCACCGACGTGCATGCCTCCATCGTCGTGGAGCGGGACAGCCAGAAGGCGATCATCATCGGCCACAAGGGCAAGCGCCTCCGCGACGTGGGAGCGCGCGCCCGCGCCGGCATCGAGGAGCTCCTCGGGACCCGCGTCTTCCTCGGGCTCCATGTCAAGGTCGCGAAGGAGTGGCAGCGCGATCCGAAGCAGCTCGGGCGGCTCGGGTTCTGACATGCCGGGCAGCAGGACGTCGGAGGCGGCGGGCCGACCGCCGACCCCACCGACATGATCGGCCGCGGCGAAGACCCGAGCTCGCTGCGGAACGAGGTCTTCACACGAGTGTTCGACGAGCACTGGGCGACGGTGCGCCACCACATCGAGGGCGTCGTCCCCGATGACGACGAGGTCAGCGAGATCGTGTCGGAGGTGTTCCTCGTCGCGTGGTCACGGCTGCGCCCGACCCGTCCCCCCGGGAAGGTCTGGCTGCTCCGACAGACGGACCGCCACCTTCGCGCCCGCGCTCGGCGTTCTCCCACCGCGCACGGTGCGATCGATGCCGTGCACGCGGGGATCTCGGGCGACCCGGAGACCCTCGGCGGGTTCGGCCGCAGCGAAGTCCTCCGAGCTTTGGGTGTCCTCACTCCCGGGCAACGGCGTATCATCATGCTCACGTACTGGGATGGACTCGCGGTGGGGGAGATTGCGGAGCTGCTGCGCGCTTCGGAGTCCCGGGTGCGGAAGACGCTGGCGCGGGCCGAGGAACGGCTGCGCGCCACGCTAGGACTGGAGGAGACGGGGAGTGCGTGATGCCTGAGAATGCCCTGCTCGAGCGCGTGCTCGTCGAGGCCGATCCCGCGCGCACGCCGCGCGACGCCGAGCCGGACGCGCGCGCGATCGCCGCGCGCGACCGCATCATCCGGTCCGCTCCCGCGCCGCAGCGCCGCCGGCGGACCCGGACGATCGGCTGGGCCGCAGGGCTGACCGCCGCCGCCGCGGCGGTCGCCATCGCCTTCGCGGCCCTCACTCCGCCGCAGTCCGCCGTCGCGGGTACTCCGTCGCCGCTGGTCTTCGAGAGCACCGGCTCGCTGAGCGACATCGTGGCCGACGCGGAGACCGAGCTGACGGTGTTCGCGCCGCCCGCCGACCCGGAGCGCTCGGTGCGGACCGCGTCCTGGTCGTTCAACGCGGAGATGGACACGGGGCGCACCGAGGTCATGCCGCAGTTCTCGACGTTCACCTGGCGGGAAGACCTCTCCGGGGAAGCCCTCGCCATCAACGGCGTCCCCTACGATCCCGAGGACGCGGTCGCGAACGGCGACTCCGAGATCGTGAGCAGCGGCGAGGTGGCCTCGCGCGTGACCTTCGCCCCCGGCGAGTTCGAGACCCCGGTCGTCGCCGCGCCGGGGGAGTCCGCCGCCGACGTGCGGGCGCTCCTGGAGGCATTCGACATGCCGAACGACCCGACGGCCTTCGAGGTGGTGACCGCCCTCACCTCGGTCTTCGGTCAGTGGACGCTCACCAACGCGCAGCACGCCGAGGTGTTGACGCTCATCGAGGCCTCCGGAGGAGCGCAGGCGCTCGGTGAGTCCACCGACCGCCTCGGGCGTCCTGTCGCCGGTATCCGCGTGCTGTCCGCGGACGGCATCGTGAGCGACGACCTTCTGGTGTCCCTCGACACCGGCCGCATCGTCGGCATCGAGCGAACCGTCCTGAAGGACGACGGCGTCTTCCCGGCCGGTGCGGTCGTGGACTACCGGATGTGGGACATCCCTGAGGAGGTCGTGCAATGAAGCACTCGCGCCCGCTGACCGCGGTTCTCGTGGCCCTGGCTCTCGTCGTGACCGGCGGCCCCACCGTCGCGGCAGCCGAGGAGCCCGTCGATCCCCAGCTCTCCCAGTTGCTCGAAGAGGTTCCCGGCGGTGTGGTGACCGACGGCGGCAGCGCCGTCTGGCCGAAACTCGACATGGAGTACCGACCGGCCCCGGCGTCGTCGCGGGTCGCGGCGCGCTCCGTCGGCTCCTGCGCGACCGGGCGGATCTGCGCGTACAACGCCTCCAACCTCGGCGGTGGCATGCTGAGCTGGGGGAGCTGCACCACCATCACCATCCCGTCGTCGTTCGCCACACGTTCCGCGGCGAACGCGCGGACCTCGGGGTACATGCAGGTGCGTAACGGGGCCTCGGTGCTCGCGACCGTCAACGCCAATGCCTGGGGCAACGTCTCGGGTTCCGCGACCAACATCCGCTGCTTCCTCTGAGAGCCGGGGCGGGCCGGTACAGGAGACGATGAGGGGCGAGGGCATGGCGAAGCACTGGGTGGCGACGACGGCCGGGCCTCCCGAGTCGTGGGCTTTCGAGGAGTACGTGCCCGCGCCGCCGCGCCGGGGCGAGGTCACGATCCGGGTGCGCGCCGCCGGGGTGAATCCGGCCGACGCGAAGCACGTGGCGGCCGCTCGGCCGGGGGTCGAGTTCCCGGTCGCCATCGGGTACGAGGTCTCGGGTGAGCTCGTGGCGATCGGCCCCGGGACCCGCATCGGCTCGGGCGACGCCGGGGTCGGCGACGAGGTCGTGGCCTTCCGCGTCCGGGGCGGGTACGCGACGGAGCTCACGGTGCCGGCTGCCACGGTCTTCGCGAAGCCGACGACGCTCGCGCACCCCGAGGCGGCGAACCTCCTGCTCGTCGGCACGACCGCTGCCGAGATGCTCGCCGTCACCGGTGCGGCCCCGGGGGAGACGATCCTGTTGCACGGAGCGTCCGGTGCGGTGGGGGTCAGCGTGCTGCAGCAGGCCCGGCTGCGGGACGTCCGGGTGATCGGTACGGCGAGCCCTGAGCGCTTCGACGAGGTGCGGCGGTTCGGCGGCATCCCCGTGGCCTACGGTGCCGGGCTCGCGGAGCGGGTGCGCGCGCTGGCGGACGGTCCGGTCGCCGCGGCTCTCGATGCGGTGGGGACCGACGAAGCCGTCGACGTCTCCCTGAGCCTGGTGGCGGACCGCCGGAGGATCGTCACGATCGCGAACCCGTCACGGGCGTCCGCCGAGGGTTTCCTCGCGATCGCCGGGTCGATGCCGGACAGCGCCCGGTTCCGCGACGAGGTGCGCAGCGAACTCCTCGCTCTGGCGCAGAACGGCGACCTCGTGGTCCCTGTGGCACAGACCTACCCGATGGCCGAGGCGCCGGAGGCCCATCGCCTCCTCGCCACCGGGCACCCGGGCGGCAAGCTCGCGCTGATCCCCGAGGGCTAGCCGATCTCCTGCAGTGCCGAGGTCACGATGACGACGCCCTCGCCGTATTCCTCATCCGCGGCGTTCTGCAGGGAACCGTCATCCCAGACGACCTGGAGCCAGACGTAGCCGCGATCGGTGGACAGCGCGAGAGCCTCCGCGCCGAGGCGGCCGGCGATGTCGTTCTGCACGCGGTCGAGCTCCTCCGCCGTGCTGGTGCCGTCCACGCCGCCGGTGGGGTCCTCCGGCGCCATCGGATCGTAGAGCGCGAGGAGAGCAGGCGGCTCGGTCACCGTGAACCGCTCGCCGTCCCAGGCGCCGGTGACCGCGTAGGCCCCCCACTGCGTCTCTCCGGACGTCTCGCGGCCGTCCACGCCGTCCCAGCTCCACCCGTCGAGCGGCACACCGTCGCACTGCGGGGGATACGACTCGCGGATCGCGCCGAGGCACAGCCGGACATCCCCGGACTCGTCGAGCACGGTTCCGGTGCCGACCACGGGTCCTGTCGGTGGCGCGGGCTCCGCCTCCTCCCAGCGCGTGTCTGACGGCACCGTCGTGCTCGTCGGCGGTGCGGACGCTCCCGGCGCGGTGGTGCAGCCGGCCAGGAGCAGCAGAGCCGTCGCGACGCCGACGACGAGGGGAGAGCGATCGCGGAAGGACCTCATACCGACCAGTGTCGCGCGTGCACGGATCGTCTCAGGTGCTAGCATGACCACATGCCTTTCGGCGGTCTGCTTCTTCTTAGCTGCCGCGACGAGTCCTAGAGCTAGGGCCTTCCTCGTCGCGGCGCTTGTGTTGGCCCGTTCATTGTGACGAAGAGAAGAAGCCCCATCATGCAGAACACCCAGCGCCCGTCCGCGATGCCGATCCACAAGTACCGGCCGTTCCACGAGCAGATCGCCGTCCACCTGCCTGACCGCACCTGGCCCGACGCCCGCATCACCGAGGCGCCCCGCTGGTGCGCGGTCGATCTCCGCGACGGCAACCAGGCTCTCATCGACCCCATGTCGCCCGAGCGCAAGCGCGTCATGTTCGAGCTGCTCGTCGGCATGGGCTACAAGGAGATCGAGGTCGGCTTCCCCTCGGCGAGCCAGACCGACTTCGACTTCGTGCGTCAGTTGATCGAGGAGAACCTCATCCCGGATGACGTCACGATCCAGGTCCTGACGCAGGCGCGCGAGCACCTGATCGCCCGCACCTACGAGGCCATCGCCGGTGCGAAGCAGGCCATCGTGCACCTGTACAACTCCACGAGCGTTCTGCAGCGCGAGGTCGTCTTCCGCACCGACAAGCAGGGCATCATCGACATCGCGCTCGAGGGCGCCCGGCTGTGCCGCCGGTTCGAGAAGACGATCCCGGACACGCAGGTGTACTACGAGTACTCCCCGGAGAGCTACACCGGCACCGAGCTGGAGTTCGCGGTCGACGTCTGCAACCAGGTCATCGAGATCTTCGAACCCACGCCGGACCGCAAGGTCATCATCAACCTCCCCGCGACGGTGGAGATGGCGACGCCGAACGTCTACGCCGACTCGATCGAGTGGATGAGCCGTCACCTGAACCACCGGGAGAACGTGATCCTGTCGCTCCACCCGCACAACGACCGCGGTACCGCGATCGCCGCGGCCGAGCTGGGGTACATGGCCGGAGCCGACCGCATCGAGGGGTGCCTGTTCGGCAACGGGGAGCGCACGGGCAACGTCGACCTCGTCGCGCTCGGCATCAACATGTTCACGCAGGGCATCGATCCGCAGATCGACTTCAGCGACATCGACCAGGTCAAGCGCACGGTCGAGTACTGCAACCAGCTGCCGGTGCCCGAGCGCAGCCCGTGGGCCGGTGACCTCGTCTTCACGGCGTTCAGCGGCTCGCACCAGGACGCCATCAAGAAGGGCTTCGAGGCCATGGCCGCCAGGGCCGAGGCGCAGGGCGTGACGGTCGACGAGATCGAATGGGCCGTGCCGTATCTGCCCGTCGACCCGAAGGACCTCGGTCGCTCCTACGAGGCCGTCATCCGCGTGAACTCCCAGTCGGGCAAGGGCGGCGTCGCGTACCTGCTCAAGTCCGACCACGCGATCGACCTGCCGCGCAAGCTCCAGATCGAGTTCTCCGGGGTCGTGCAGGCCAAGACGGATGCCGAGGGCGGCGAGGTCACCAGCGAGCAGATCTGGTCGATCTTCACCGACGAGTACCTGCCCGCCGTGGACACCGAGGCGAAGTGGGGCCGGTTCGAACTGCTCGCCACGCAGACCCGGAGCGACATGTCCGGCGACGTCGTGCTCGACGTCGTGCTGCGGGACGACGACCAGGAGGTCTCCGTGTCGGGCAACGGCAACGGTCCGGTCGCCGCGTTCGTCGAGGTGCTGCGTGGTCAGGGCTTCGACATCACGGTCTACGACTACGTGGAGCACGCTCTCAGTGCCGGTGGGGACGCGCAGGCCGCGGCCTACGTCGAGCTGCAGGTGGGCGATCAGCGCCTGTGGGGCGTCGGCATCGACGGCGACATCTCCACCGCATCGCTCAAGGCGATCGTCTCGGGTGTGAACCGTTCGATCCGCAGCCGTCAGCAGGAGCTGGCCGCCGTCTGATCCTGGTTCGAATCGCGCGATCGGTCGTCTCCGGCCGCCGGATGGGGCCAATCGCGCGATTCGAAGTGGGGGATCAGTTCACCCACTGCACCAGCTGCCAGATGAGGCCGTTGGGGTCGGCGAACTGGCAGTACCGCTCGCCCCAGGGTTCGGTCTCGGGAGGGGTGACCACGCGAGCGCCCGCGGCGGCGATCCGGGCGAACTCCTGGTCGATCTCGTCGACGACGAAGACGATCAGAGTTCCCCGACCGGCGGACCCGGCGATCTCCTGCGGGCGGAACGTCGACAGCCCCGTCTCGAGGAAGATGACGTTCGGCACCGGCCCCGGGTGCTGCAACGAGACGAAGCCCTCCGCGGCCATCGCCTCCTCGAACCCGAAGTGCGTCATGGCGAAGGCGGCGGAGGCGGCGACGTCGGGGACGTTGAGCGAGAGGGCGGTCTGCGTGATGTTCACGGTTCTCCTTATCGAAAGTCTGTACAGCGTACAGTGTTAAGGCGTGAGCGGTCTAGGCTATTCCCGATGGCCAAGAACCTCGTCGATCTGCTCTGGCGGCACAGCCCCGTGGCTCCCGCGACCCCACAGCGCGGACCGAAGGCGCGTCATTCGACGGATGACGTGGTCGACCGCGCTGTCGTGTTGGCTGACGCCGACGGGCTCGGCGCGGTGACCATCCGGTCTCTCGCGCAGAGCCTCGACCTGACGCCGATGTCGATCTACACGCACGTCAACAGCCGCGCCGACCTGCTCGTCCTGATGGCGGACGCGATGCACGCCAGGATGCTGGTCGCGCCTGCGCAGGCCTCCGGATGGCGTGCGGCGGTTCGGGCGATCGCCGAGGACAACCTGCGCCTCTTCCGGACCCACCCGTGGCTCATCGATGTCCGGGATCCGCGGGTCGCACTCGGCCCCGGCACCATCGCCAAGTACGACCGGGAGCTCCACGCCTTCGACGGTCTCGGCCTCGGCGCCGTGGAGCGCGACGCGGCGTTGAGTTTCGTGCTGGACTTCACCCTCTCCGCGGCGGCCCGCATGCGCGAGCAGCAGAGTGCCGAGTCGTTCGCGGCTTCCTGGGCGGAGGCGGCACCGCGTCTGGCGGCCTACCTGGGCGACGACCTGCCGCTCGCCCGGTCGGTGGGCCAGGCTGCCGGCGAAGCCCTGGGCGCGCCCTACGACGCTCGAACGGCGTGGGAGTTCGGCCTCGCGCGCGTGATCGACGGGCTCGCCGCCACCTGATCGTCGTTCGAATCGCGCGATCGGTCGTATTCAGCGGCGGGATGGAGCCAATCGGGCGATTCGAAGTCAGTCCTGGGGCTTCACGATCGGGATGGCACCGGTCTCGGCGGCGACCTTGCGGCGGTAGAGACGGCGCTGCTCGGGAAGCGAAACATCGAACGTCACGGCGAGGATCCGGATCACGGCGGTCACGACGATGCCGATGACGGCCGCGAGGGGGATGGGCATCCCGACGGCGTTCGCCACGACGATGAACGTGCATCCGGCGGCCGCGGCCACGGCATACAGCGAGCCGACGTGCATGATCGCCGTCGGCAGGCCCATCAGCATGTCGCGGAGCACACTCCCGCCGACCGCGGCGCAGACCCCGATGAACACCGCGGGCACTTCCGGGATGCCGAAGGCGAGCGCCTTGCTCGTCCCGAAGGCGCCGAACATGCCGATCACGACGGCGTCCAGCACCACGATCGCGGTGTTGAGCCGCGTGAAGAGTCCGGCCAGCAGCATGCCGAGCAGGGCGGCACCCGCGGCCGTGACCAGGTACCACTGGTTCTGCAGGGTGGCGGGCGTCTGTCCGAGCAGGATGTCGCGGATGAGACCGCCGCCCATGCCGATCATGATCCCGATGATCGCGACGCCCAGCCAGTCGAGCCGGCGCTGGCCCTGGAATCCGGCGGCGAACATCGCGCCCTGCACTCCGCCGAGGCCGACGCCGAGGAGGTCCGCCCACAGCGGAATGGTGAAGAGCGGTTCGGTCACGCGTCCATTGTCGCGCACGGAGGATAATCGAAGGGTGCCCACCTACCGAGACGAAGCGGTGATCCTGCGCACCCACAAGCTGGGCGAGGCGGATCGCATCGTCACGATGCTGTCCCGGCGGCACGGCAAGGTGCGCGCGGTGGCCAAGGGCGTGCGGCGCACCTCGTCGAAGTTCGGCTCCCGCCTCGAGCCGTTCATGGTCGCCGACGTGCAGCTCTACGAAGGCCGCTCGCTCGACATCGTGCAGCAGGCCGAGTCGCTCGGAGCCTACGGCACGGACATCGCCGCGCACTACGACCGGTTCACCGCCGCGAACGCCATGGTCGAGACGGCGGATCGGCTCAGCGACGCCGAGGCCACCCCGGAGCAGTACCTCCTGCTCGTCGGCGGGCTGCGGGCGCTGTCCCGCGGCGAGCACGCTCCGCGCAGCATTCTCGATTCGTACCTGCTGCGGGTCATGTCCCTCTCGGGGTGGGCACCGTCCCTCGAGGACTGCGCGCGCTGCGGGGCTCCGGGGCCGCACTCCGTCTTCGTCGCGCAGCTCGGCGGCCTGGTCTGCCACGCCGATGCACCCGCCGGGAGCCCGCGGATCGCCGAGAAGACCCTGACACTGCTGCGCGCGCTGATCCGCGGCGACTGGGACCTCATCGACGCGGCGCCGCACGCTGACACCGCCGCCGCCTCGGGTCTCGTCGCGGCGTACGCCCAGTGGCACCTGGAGCGGGGCATCCGCTCGCTCGCGCACGTGTCGTCCACCCCCGGAGAAGGAGCACGGTGAGCCCGAAGCCCTACACGCACAAGGACGCCGTGCCGTATCGGCCGATCGACTGGACCGGCGTGTACCCGCCCGCGTTCCCGGCCGTCCCGGAGCACGTCGCCATCGTCATGGACGGCAACGGGCGCTGGGCGAACCGCCGGGGCCTCAACCGCATCGAGGGCCACAAGGCCGGGGAGGATGTGCTGCTCGACGTCGTCGCCGGCGCGATCCAGGCCGGCGTTAAGCACCTCTCCGTCTATGCGTTCTCCACCGAGAACTGGGCCCGTTCCCCCGAGGAGGTCCGCTTCCTCATGGGGTACAACCGCGATGTGCTGCACCGCCGCCGTGATCAGCTCAACGAGTGGGGTGTGCGTGTGCGGTGGGCGGGGCGCAAGCCGCGCCTGTGGGGGAGCGTCATCAAGGAGCTGCAGTACGCCGAGCAGCTCACCCGCGACAACGACGTGCTCACCCTCACCATGTGCGTCAACTACGGCGGTCGGGTCGAACTCGTCGACGCGATGCGGGCCATCGCGGCCGATGTCGCGGCCGGGCGGGTGAAGCCCAACGCGATCAGCGAGAAGACGATCCGTCGTCACCTCTACATCCCCGACATGCCGGACGTGGACCTGTTCCTGCGCAGCTCGGGGGAGCAGCGCACCTCCAACTTCCTGCTGTGGCAGTCGGCCTACGCCGAGATGGTGTTCCTCGACACGCTGTGGCCGGACTTCTCGCGCGAGGAGCTCTGGCGCGCGATCGGGGTCTACCTCTCCCGTGACCGACGCTTCGGCGGCGCCGTGGACACCCCGACCTCGGCCTGAGCCCGCAGCCAGCGCTCCGTCTCGCGCGGATGCGTCAGCCGCACGATCGTGAGGTGGGGGAAGCGCTCCTGCACCGCGGGAAAGCGCTCGGACCAGGTTCGCAGCGTCTTCGTCTGCCAGGCCAGGATGCTCTCCTCCGGCGGGGCCCCCAGCATCCGCCAGATCGGCTTCTCGACGTTGCCGTTCCACATCCGGGTGCGGAGGATGCTGCGGCTGAGGGTGCGCCGGAGCAGACGCGACCGCACCACGCGGTACGGGTAGTCGAGCCAGAGCGCGAGCTGCGCTCTCGGGGTCAGGATCTCGTCGGTGCCCTTGCTCGTGTACTGCCACTCGGTCACCCAGCGCTCCTCCGCGGCGAAGGCGCGCACGTCGTCGAGGAACTCCGCCCGCGGGGTCCAGTCCGGCCCGTGGAACAGGCCGTCGATCTCCACGTGACGGAGGTCCCAGAGGGCGGCGAGCCGTCGGGACAGAGTCGTCTTCCCCGACCCGGTGACGCCGGCGACGAGCACCCGTGCGGGACGGAAGGGCAGGGGATCGTCGGCGGCGAGCATCCGAGGATTCTACTGACGGAATACGTCGGACGCGCGGACGGTTGAGCACGGTGTGACTGAACCCATCGCCATCGACATCTGGTCCGACATCGCCTGCCCCTGGTGCTACATCGGCAAGCGCAACCTCGAGAAGGGGCTGGAGGCGGTCGCAGCCGACGAGGACGCTCCGCAGGTCACGGTCACCTTCCACTCCTTCGAGCTCTCCCCGGACACCCCGGTCGACTTCGACGGTGACGAGATCGACTTCCTCTCCGGGCACAAGGGGATGCCGCGGACGCAGGTCGAGCAGATGCTGGCCAACGTCACGAACGTCGCCGCGAACGCAGGCCTGCAGTACCGGTTCGACCTGCTGCAGCACACGAACACCGTGAAGGCGCACGAGCTGCTGCACTTCGCGAAGGCCGAGGGCCGCCAGCACGAGATGGAGGAGCGGCTCATGTCCGCCTACTTCACCGAGGGCAAGCACGTCGGACGCATCGACGACCTCGTCGCCCTCGCCGCCGAGGTGGGCCTCGATGCCGATCGCGCCCGCGCCGCACTCGAGAGCGAGCAGTACCTCGCCGACGTCCGCCAGGACCAGGCGCAGGCTCGCGCCTACGGGATCCAGGGGGTGCCGTTCTTCGTGGTCGACGGTCAGTACGGCATCAGTGGCGCGCAGCCGCCGGCGGCGTTCGAGAACGTGATCCGCGACCTCTGGGCGCAGCGCAGCGCGGCCGTCGAGGCCTGACCCGGATCGACAGACGACGGCGGGGACCCCGGGTCGGGGGTCCCCGCCGTTCTGCTGCCCGGGCTCAGAGGCGCTGCTGGCGCGGCCCGAGGGGGAGCGGCTCCATCGGCTGATCGTTCGCCGTCAGGTCGATGCCGAGGTCCCGCGCATAGACGACGCGCGTGGCGATCGTGACCTCCTCGCCGGCCTCCGCCAGCTCGAACACCCGGCCGCCCCGGAGGCGATTGCGCTCCGCGCCGGCCAGACCGTAGGCGCCGAAGCCGGTGCCGGGAGCGTATCCGAGCATCACGCCGTAGTAGTCGCCCATGTAGTCGTTGACATGGTCGTGGCCGACGAACACGCCCTTCACGTCGCCGCGCTCGAGGATCGCGTTGAACATCCCCGAGTTGAACGGCCCGGGGCACTCGTCCTCGTTGCGCTCCCCGACGATGCCGTGGCGGGCCCTGCCGCGGGCGGCGTCGGCCGCCGTGCGGGTGTCCACACCGCCCCACCACATGAAGCGGTGCTCCCACAGGGCGATGTGGAGGAACATCAGGCCCGGGACCTTGCGCCCTCGGCGCTGCTCCAGCCGCTGCGACTGGTCGCGGTACCAGGCGACCTGGTCCATGCGCAGCCAATCCCATGCCGGGTAGCCGGCGAAGTCCTGGCCGTCGATGGCGTCCGGCGCGTAGCGGCCCGAGTCCATCAGCCAGAGCGCGAAGGCCTCCCGGTTCTTCTTCGCGGCGGAGCCGATCGTCACGATCGTGTTGCTCGTGCCCGTCACGCCGCGCGTGTTCTCGGCGTTCACGTTGTACTCGTACGACCGGTAGATCTGCAGCATCCCCGCCTCATCGACGCCGGACTGCGGCAGCGAGTCCTCGTCGTGGTTGCCGTAGGTGACCGCCCACGGGATGCGACGGGACTCCATCGGCATGACGACGTTGTTGATCGCCTGCTTCACCGCCAGCCGCGTCTCGCACCCGCCCGTGATCACATCGCCGTTGATGACCACGAAGTCCGGCTTCTCCTGGTCGAGCACCTTCTCCATCAGCTCGACGGTGCGGCGGTCGGTGAGCTCGTCGTCCTGCGTGTCGTTGAACTGCACGACCTTGAAGGTGCCGTCCGCGCGGAAGCGCAGGGTGCGCGCCTGGGCCGCGCCGGGCGATGCCGGGACGGTCACCGCGGCGGCGGGAGCGGCTCCGAGGGGGAGGGCGGTGCCGAGCGCGCCGAGCGCTCCGGCCGTGAGGACAGTTCGCCGGCTGAGGGGCAGTCGGTCGGGCATTCGTGGTCTCCTTCGTCTTCGGCGCGTGTCGCCGCGGTGAGACTAGGGACGCCAGATGTCCGCGGAGAGACCGGACGGTGAACGAGGGCGGCCTCGTCGAGCGCCGGAACGCGGTGCGCGCGTGACGCGGAGGTGAATGACGCTCAGCGGGGGAGCGCGGCCTCGATCGCCTGGACGATCTCCGGCGCATCGGGCTTCTGCTTCGGGCGGAAGCGCAGCACATCCCCGTCCGGGAGCACCAGGAACTTCTCGAAGTTCCACTCGACGCGGCCGGCCTTGCCGCCGGCATCCGGCGTCTCCTTGAGAGCCTTGTACAGCTCGGCGGCGTTCTTGCCGTTGACCTTGACCTTGTCGTTCACCGGGAAGGAGACGCCGTACGTCGTGGAGCAGAACTCGAGGATCTCGTCGACCGAACCGGGCTCCTGACCGAAGAACTGGTTGCAGGGGAAGCCGACAACGGTGAAGCCGCGGTCGCCGAAGCGCCGCTGCAGCTCCTCCAGCTGCTCGTACTGCGGGGTGAGCCCGCACTTCGAGGCGACGTTCACCACCAGCACCACGTCGGCGCCGAGATCGTCCAGAGTCTTCTGCTGGCCCTGGGCGTCGGTGAAGGGGATGGAACGGAGGGCGGGATCGGTCATATGCACAGCTTAGGTCGCCGCATCCCCACCGGCTCCGGGTCTGGGAGAATGGACACGCCATGACTGTCGCCACCGCCACCGCCCGCCCCCTCCGCATCGGCCCGATCGACCTCGACGTGCCGGTCGTCCTCGCGCCGATGGCCGGGATCACGAACACGGCTTTCCGACGCCTGTGCCGGGAGTACGGGGCCGGCCTCTACGTGAGCGAGATGATCACCTCGCGCGCGCTGGTCGAACGCAACGAGACCACGATGCGTCTCATCCGGCACCATGAGTCCGAGACGCCGCGCTCCATCCAGCTCTACGGCGTCGATCCGAAGACCATCGCCGAGGCCGTCCGCATCATCGTCGCGGAAGACCACGCCGATCACATCGACCTCAACTTCGGCTGCCCGGTCCCCAAGGTCACGCGCAAGGGCGGCGGCGCGGCGCTGCCGTGGAAGTCGAAGCTCTTCGCCGACATCGTCGATCAGGCCGTCAAGGCCGCCGGTGACATCCCGCTCACCGTCAAGATGCGCAAGGGCATCGACCGGGACCACCTCACCTTCCTTGACGCCGGACGTGCCGCGGAGGATGCCGGGGCCGCCGCCGTGGCGCTGCACGCCCGGACCGCGAGCGAGTTCTACTCCGGTCACGCCGACTGGAGTGCGATCGGCGAGCTCAAGCAGGCCGTGACCAGCATTCCCGTGCTGGGCAACGGCGACATCTGGTCGGCGGATGACGCCGTGCGCATGATGGCGGAGACCGACTGCGACGGCGTCGTCGTCGGCCGCGGGTGCCTGGGCCGTCCGTGGCTGTTCGGACAGCTGGCTCTCGCCTTCGGGGGAGAGGGCAAGACGGTCGACGCGACCCTCGGTTTCGTCGCCGACGCCTTCCGCCGACACGCGGAGCTGCTCGTCGATTTCTTCGAGGACGAGGATCGCGGCTGCCGCGACATCCGCAAGCACGTGTCCTGGTACTTCAAGGGCTACCCGGTGGGCGGCGACATCCGCACGGGCCTCGCCACCGCGTCGAGCCTGCAGGAGATCGACGACCTCCTGGGCCGACTCGACCGTGCGGCTCCGTACCCCGGCGCGGACGCCGAAGGGCAGCGCGGTCGCGCGGGACACCCGAAGAAGACGGCCCTTCCGGAGAAGTGGCTGGAGTCGCGCGAGCTCGCCTCGTCGGCGTCGGAGATGATGCGTGGAGCGGAGATCGAGAACAGTGGCGGATGACCCCCGGGTCGGCGCGCGCGCCGACGGCTATGACCCGCGCGACGCGGAGCGCTTCATCGCGGAGACCCATCGTTCCGAGCGGGACGACTTCGCCCGCGACCGCGCGCGCGTGCTGCACTCGGCGGCTCTGCGGCGGCTCGCCGCGAAGACGCAGGTGCTCAGCCCCGCCAGCACGGCCGACTTCGCCCGCAACCGTCTGACCCACTCGCTCGAGGTCGCGCAGGTCGGCCGGGAGCTCGCCGCGGCGCTCGGGGTCTCCGCGGACGTGGTGGACACCGCGTGTCTGAGCCATGACCTCGGCCACCCGCCGTTCGGCCACAACGGCGAGCGGGCGCTGAACGAGTGGGCGGCGGCCATCGGCGGCTTCGAGGGCAACGCCCAGTCGCTGCGCATCCTCACCCGGCTGGAGGCGAAGGTGCTCGACGCCGACGGCTCCTCCGTCGGCCTGAACCTCACGCGGGCCAGTCTCGACGCGACCTGCAAGTATCCGTGGACCGTCGACAGCCCCGTCCCCGACCCGGGGGGTCGGCTCAAGTTCGGCGTGTACCCGGAGGACGAGGCCGTGTTCCGCTGGATGCGCGACGGGGCACCGGGGCGGCTGCGCTGCATCGAGGCCGAGATCATGGACCTCTCCGACGACATCGCCTACTCGGTGCACGACTTCGAGGACGCGATCGTCAACGGCTACGTCGACGTCGCGCAGCTCGCCGACCCGGCGGCGCACGAGGCCCTGCTCAGCCGGATCCAGCAGTGGGTCGGCTACGACTTCACGCGCGACGAACTCGCCGACGCCCTCTACCGGCTCGCCTCGCAGCCGATGTGGCTGGCGTCCTTCGACCGTTCCCGACAGGATCTCGCCCGGCTCAAGAACCTCACCAGCGACCTCATCGGCCGGTTCGCGCGCGCGGCGGTCTCGGCCACCCGGGAGGCCTTCGGGGGCACGCGCCTGGTCCGCTACAACGCGCACGTGATCGTGCCCCGCGTCGTCGAGGTCGAGATCGCGGTTCTCAAGGGGATCATGGGTCAGGCGATCGTCACGATCGATGCCCGGAAGGGCGTCTACAAGGAGCAGCGGAGGGTCCTCAAGCGGCTGGCCGACGCCCTGTGGTCGACCGACACCCTGTGGTCGGCCGGCGCCGACGTGCTGGAGCCCGCGTTCGCCGCCGACTTCGTCGCCGCCGAGAGCGACGCGGAGCGGGCGCGGGTCGTCGTGGATCAGATCGCGAGCTTGACCGATCAGAGTGCGATCGACTGGCACAACCGCCTGGTCGGGGAGATCGACCCGGCGGAGGTCGGCATCTGGACGCCGCGTCATGCGCGCCCCGGCGCGCGCACGCCTGTCGAGAGGCGGCCCGTCGCAGAAGGCGCCCGCTGATGCCCCGCATCCGGCAGGCCGACGTCGACGAGGTCAAGGCCCGCACCAACATCGCGGACATCGTGGGGGAGCGCGTCGCCCTCAAGTCGGCGGGGGTGGGGTCCCTCAAGGGACTGTGCCCGTTCCACGACGAGAAGAGCCCCAGCTTCCACGTGCGTCAGCAGGTCGGCTACTACCACTGCTTCGGCTGCGGGGAGTCGGGCGACGTGTACTCCTTCCTCCGCGCGATGGACCACGTGAGCTTCACGGAGGCGGTCGAGCGGCTCGCGGGCCGCATCGGCTACACCCTGCATTACGAGGACGGAGGGGCGGCGCCGGAGACCAGTGGCCGCAGCCGGCTGTACGCGGCGAACACGGCCGCGGTGGAGTTCTTCCGGTCCCAGCTCCTGTCGCCGGATGCGGAGGCGGCCCGCCGGTTCCTCGGGGAGCGCGGCTTCGACGCCGGGGCGGCGGCGCACTTCGGCGTCGGCTTCGCCCCTCGGGGATGGGACGGCATGCTCAAGGCGCTGACCACCCAGGGCTTCACGCGCGAGGAGCTGAGCACCGCAGGACTCGTCTCCACGGGACAGCGCGGTGTGTACGACCGGTTCCGCGGCCGCCTCGTCTGGCCGATCCGCGACGTGTCGGGGCAGACCATCGGCTTCGGCGCCCGCAAGCTGTTCGATGACGACCAGGGGCCCAAGTACCTCAACACCCCCGAGACCCCGATCTACAAGAAGGCCCAGGTGCTCTACGGGCTCGACCTCGCCAAGCGCGACATCGCCCGCGGCGACCCGCGCCGGGTCGTGGTCGTCGAGGGCTACACCGATGTGATGGCCTGCCACCTCGCCGGGCTCACGACCGCGGTCGCGACCTGCGGCACCGCGTTCGGCGCCGAGCACATCAAGGTGCTCCGCCGGGTCATGGGCGACGACAACGCGTCCGGTGAGGTGGTGTTCACCTTCGACGGCGACGAGGCGGGACAGAAGGCCGCGCTGCGGGCGTTCACGGAGGACGACCGGTTCAACGCGCAGACCTTCGTCGCGGTCGCCCCGGACGGCCTCGACCCGTGCGACCTCCGGCTGCAGCGCGGGGACGCGGCGGTGCGCGGCCTCATGGACGCGAAGCAGCCGATGTTCGAGTTCGCCATCGACCGCAAGCTCGCGGGTTTCGACCTTTCCACGGTCGAGGGCCGGGTCGGCGCCCTCCGTGCCGCGGCCCCGATCGTGGCGGAGATCCGCGACCGCCTGCTGCGCCCCGGCTACGAGCGGGTACTCGCACGCCGACTCGGCATGGACCCGACCGAGGTGCATGGGGAGGTCGAGCGCGCCGCGCGCGGTGCGCAGGCGGCCGCTCCTCAGGCGCGTCGGGAAGCCGCGCCGCGGGTCGATCCCGCCACGGGCGGGCCGGTCGTCGCGGCCGTGACGCTCGCCAGCCTGCCCCGTTCACCCGACGTCGCCGTGGAGCGCGATGCGCTCATGGGCGCCCTGCAGTACGGTCACCAGATCGATGCGGCGCTGCTGACGCGAGCGCTCGCGGAGCCGTTCCGCACCCCCGGCCTCGATGCCGTGCGCGAGGCGGTCGCCGCCGCCCCCGATCGCAGCCGTCCCGGCTGGGTGACGGACGCGGTGAACAGCGTGCGCGAGCCGTACCGCTCGCTCGCGGGCGAGCTGCTGATGACGCCGTTCCCGGCACGAGACGAGGCCGGCGCGGTGGCGTCGGCGACGGATCTCGCCCGACGACTGGTGGTGCGGCAGCTCGAGCACGAGAAGCAGGAGCTGCTGGGCGCGGTCCAGCGCGTCCCTGCCGACTCCGATGGCGGGCGCGCGCTGCGGGTACGGCTGCGGGACATCGACGTGGAGCGGCAGCGGTTCTTCGCCGAGTCGTAACCGGAACGGTCCCGGACGAGACGGCAGGATGGACATATGCCCCGCACGCCCGAATCCTCGAATGCGATCGAGTGCTCCGATCTGGTCATCGACCGGATCGGCCACGGCACGCCCAATCGCGCGGTCGACGGCGTGACGTTCTCGCTCGCCCCCGGCGGGCTCATCTGCGTCGCGGGGCCGACCGGCTCGGGCAAGTCGACCCTCGTCGCCGCGCTCGCGGGTTCCACGGATCCCTCGGTGCGCGTCGTCGGCGGCCGGGCGCAGGTCTGCGGCATCGACATCCGTCGTCCGGGTCGCAAGCACCGCATCCTCACCTACCGCACGGGCTTCGTGCCGCAGGGTGCCGGGGCGGACCTGCCGCCGCAGCTGACGGTCAACGAGGTGATCGCGGAGCCGATCCTCATCCGGGAGAAGCGCGTCAACACCCGGGCGCTCTCCATCCGGGTGGCGACGCTCCTCGACGAGCTCCACCTGCCGCTCGGGACCGCCGCGAAGTTCCCCTACGAGCTCAGCGCGGGCATGCGACAGCGCGTCGCGATCGCCCGTTCCTTCGTGCTGGAGCCGCGGGTGCTCATCGCCGACGAGATTCTCGCGAACCTCGATCTGGAGGTGCGACCTGTCGTCTTCGACGCCATCACCCGGCGCCGCAAGGAGGAGGGGATGGCGGCTCTCCTCGTCACCAACGACGCGGACTTCATCCGGGAGCTGAACGCCGAGACGCTCATGCTGCGCGGGGGCCACGTCGTCGCGCGGGGCGTCGGCAAGGACCTGCTCTGGGTGCCGAATGCGGAGTCGGATTCCCGCCGCTGAGCGCGACACGCCCGAGGGTCGCGGAAGGCGCCCCGGTGTCACGAACAGCGTCTCGAGTTTGCTAAGCTTGACGAGTTGCCCGCACCGCGGCGCACATTCCTCGGTAGCTCAATTGGCAGAGCAGCCGGCTGTTAACCGGCAGGTTCTTGGTTCGAGTCCAAGCCGGGGAGCCAACGAGAGAAGCCCCCTCCACGGAGGGGGCTTCTCTCGTTCCCGGACCGCTCGTCTGCGCCGCGGGACACAGGAAGAGCCCCTCCTCGCGGAGGGGCTCTTCCTGGCGGGGAGGACGGTTCAGCCGACGCCCTCCATGGCGCTCGTCTCGGTGTTGCCGATCCGGGCGATGACGTGAGGGCGACGACGGGCGAGGTAGGCGTACCGGGTGAGCGCGAGAGCGACGGTCACCAGGAACACGTACGGGATCACGTTGTAGGGGAAGGCAGGAACGGGCCACACGTTCGCGAAGAAGACGTACGCCATCGTCACGACCGCGACCGTGGCGCACACCTTCACGAGGCCGTTCCGCATCTTCGCCCGCTGCGTGTAGACCACGCAGGCGATGGCGACGAGGGCGTAGGCGACCATGTAGCCGTAGGTGCCCCAGGTGTTGACCCAGACGAGGATGTCGCCCGTCGCCGCTCCCGCCACCAGCAGCACGATGTCGACGGTGATCGCCGCGGCGCCGGCGAGGATGAGCACGCGGTGTGGCGTGAGGTGCTGCTCGTGCGTGCGGCCGAAGCGCTCCGCGACGACGCCTTCCTTGCCCATCACGTAGACGATGCGGCCGATCACGTTGAGCGGGGCGACGACGACCGCGAAGAACGACGCCGAGACGCCGAACGTGAGCACGGCCGCGAACCAGCCCGGCATGCCGATGAGGGCGGACATGCTCTCCAGCGGGCTCGCGGCGGTGGCGAGGTCGTCGCCGAGGACCGCGATCTGCGTGTAGGCGGCGAAGACGTAGAGCACGCCGACGCCGAGGGCGCTCCACATGATGGCGCGGGGGATCGCCTTGTACGGCTCCTTGGCCTCGCGTCCGAGGGCGTCTGCAGAGGAGAAGCCGACGAAGCCCAGGATGCCCAGGACCATGCCGGACGCGATGCCCTGGAACGACGAGCCGGTCGCGAGCACCTGCGCGGGGTCCCACGCAGAGGGGCCCGCCCACGCGAGCGCCGCGATGAGGAGCACGAGGATGATGCCGACGGAGAGCAGCTCGAGGACGAGCGAGACCCGGGCGGAGAGCCGGATGCCGCGGATGGTGAACAGCGTCGCCAGCCCGCCGAGCACGATCGCCAGGCCGATGTCCCAGCCGAGCCCCTGGGCGGGGAGGCCCAGCATGCTCAGGAACTGCCCCATGTAGCTGACCGAGCCGCTGAGGGAGGCCGCTGCGATGCCGAAGCAGCCGATCAGCAGGGTGACCCCGGCGAGGAAGGCGCCGAACGGGCCGAGGCCCTTCGACACGTAGGTGTACAGCGAGCCTGCCGAGGCGTGCTTGCGAGCGAACACCACCACGCAATAGCCGACGCACAGGATCACGATGGTGGCCAGTGCGAAGGCGTAGATGGTGCCGTTCCCGGCGCCGAGGAAGATGGCGGCGGCCGTGAAGGCGATGACGGCGCTGGGGGCGATGTTGGCGATGGCCTGGGCGGCGAGCTCGGGTCCGCTCATGACGCCGGTGCGGAGACCGGCATCCTGCGGGGCGCCGGGCGGGGCGACGACGGTGTCTGACATGGTTCTCCTGGATTCGGGTTTCAGGGATGGGGGCCGCGCGCGGCGGTCAGGGGATGAGGAGGGTGCGCAGTGCCGAGCCGCCGTCGAGGTCGTCCAGGGCGGCGGCGGCCTCGGAGAGCGGACGGCGACCGGAGATCAGCGGATCGATCTTCAGCTGCCCGTCCATGTAGCGGTCCACGAGCGCGGGGACGTCGATCGACGGCCGCACCGAGCCGTAGTTCGAGCCGAGGATGCGCTGGTCGGCCTCGGCGAGGACGAGCGGCTCGAACGAGGCGCGTGCTCCCGTGGGCGGCAGCCCGACGATGACGGCGGCGCCGCCGAGTCCGAGCATCTGGATGGACTGCTCGGTCGTGGAGGTGCGTCCGATCGCGTCGAAGGCGTAGTCGACGCCGTCGGGGATGAGTTCGCGCAGCTGGGCCACGGCATCGCCCTGGGAGGCGTCGATGCGGTCCGTGGCCCCGAACTGCAGGGCCATCTGCGTCTTCTCCGGCCGCACGTCGATCGCGACGATGCGCTCGGCACCGGCGAGTCGTGCGCCCTGGACGACGTTGAGCCCGACGCCGCCGCAGCCGATGACGGCGACGGTCGACCCCGGTTCCACGGCGGCGGTGTTCAGGACGGCGCCGACACCGGTCGCGACCGCGCAGCCGACCACGGCGATGACGTCGAGGGGCGCGTCGTCGCGGACCTTCACGGCTCCGGATGCGGGGACGACGACCTCCTCCGCGAAGGACGAGACGCCCAGGTAGTGGTGCAGCTGCTCGCCGTCGCGGCTCAGCCGTGACGTGCCGTCGAAGAGCACGCCGAGGGGAGCGACCACGGTGGCGACCTTCTGACAGCGCGCCTCGTGACCGGCGCGGCAGTAGCGACACTCGCCGCACGGCGGCACCCAGCTCAGCACGACGTGGTCGCCGACGGCGAGCGTGGTGACGCCCTCGCCCAGCTCGGTGACGACGCCGGAGCCCTCGTGGCCCATGACCAGGGGAGCGGCGGCGTCCCACTCGCCGCGCTTGACGTGCAGGTCGGAGTGGCAGACACCGGCGGCGGCGATGCGCACGCGAACCTCACCGGCGCGGGGCGGGGCGAGGTCGACGTCGACGAACTCGATGGGCGACTGGGGGTCGCGGAAGACAACAGCTTTCATGACATCCTTCGGGAAGTGGGGATGCGCACGATGCTAGGAGAGAGCGGAAGGCCTCGGCATCCGACAGAAGCGTGAACGGAATGGCTGCTCTTCGACAACTTGTATGATCGGAAGGTGGCTCGTGACATCGCCTCCGTGGCCAGGTATCTCCGTGCGGAGCTGCTGCCGGGCGCTGTCCCCGGAGCGCGGCCGGTCAACGCGGTCCTTCCCCTCGACGACTTCGGTCCGCCGGTGGATCCGCTCCATGCGACGCTCGTCGTGGCCGAGGAGGCCGCGTTCCTCGGCGTCGCCGGCGACCGCCGTGCCGCGCTGGGCGAGACCGTGGTGGTCGCGAGCGCCGACAGCCCCCGCCTTCGCGAAGCCGTGCGGGACGCGGGGATCACGGCGATCGTCGGGGCGCCGATGCCGCCGTCGCTGCTCGTCCCGACGCTGACCTCGCTCCTCGCGGTCGATCAGGCGGCGGAGGCCCGCGCGATCACCTCGGCGATGAGGGTGCTCACCCTGGCGGCGCGGCGCAGCGGCATCACCGGCGTCATCGCGGAGCTGGCGCACCGCATCGACGGGTGGGCGGTGCTGCTGGATCGGCACGGCGAGGTCATCACCACCGCAGGAGCAGGGAGCCTGCACATCGACGACGCGATCGCCGTCGCCGTCGGCCGCCCGGTGCGGGTGCGGCATCGCGCTCTGCAGGTGCACCCGGTCGGTCCGGGCCAGGACATCACCGCGCAGCTCGTGACCGCTCCGCGCAACGACAGCTCCGGCCGTGGTCGGGAACTGAGCTCGCAGGCCGCGGCGCTGCTCGATCTCCTGATGCGCACCCGGGACAGCAGTCAGCTGGAGCGCCTCGGCCGCTCCATGATGTTCGAGACCGTGCGCGAGGGAGGGGAGGAGGCCGCTCGTCTGCTCCGCCGCTGGGGCGTGCACGAGCGCGTGCTGGTGGGCTTCGCCCTCGCCTCCCGCACCAGCGGTGTCGACGTCGAGCATCTGCTCGGCCTCTGGCTCGACGAGCTCGGTGCGGAGCACGTCTTCACGTCGCAACGGGGAATCGTCCAGGGTGTCGTTCGCGAAGACCACGCCGAGCAGATCGCGCATCGCGCCCGGGCGTTCGCATCGACGCTCTATCTCGGTCTCGGCCGACCGGCGGGCACGGATGCCCTCGCCCGCAGCATCGACGAGGCGCGGCACGCCTGCGAGGCCGCGCGCACCGGCGGCGAACGCGTGGTCCGCTACGAGGCCATTCCGACGGTGTCGTTCGTGCTCGGGGCGCTGGACCCGGATCAGATCACTCGCCTCGCGCGTCTGCTCGACCCCCTGCGCGCGGCCGAGCGGCCCGCCGAGCTCCTCGACACCCTCCGGGTGTTCCTCGCGTGCAACGGGGCGTGGAGCGAGAGCGCGGCGCGGCTGCGCATCCACCGACAGACGCTGACGACCCGCGTCCGACGGATCGAGGATCTCACCGGGCTCTCCCTCTCCGATCCGGACGACCGCGTCGCCGCGTGGCTCGCCCTCCGCGCCTCCGACGGCTGACGAGCCACCGGGACGACGAAGGGCCCCGCCTTGCGGCGGAGCCCTTCGTGCAGACGCGGTCGGATCAGCGCGCGGCGCCCTTGAGCGATCCCTCGACCTGGCCGGCCGGGTCGACGATGATGCACTGGATCACGCGGTCGTTGGCCTGCTCCCACGAGTCCTGGCTGGGGGTGAGCGTGGTCACGTCCAGAGCGGAGTCCTGGTACGAGACGCCGACGAAGGACGTGTACGCGTCGCCGATGCACTCCTCGGACGCGGCGCTGATGGCGTCCTCCGAGTACTCGCCGTCGTCCATCTTGATCTCGTAGAAGACCTCTTCGTCGTGCGGCTCGGAGCACGGCACGACGTTCGCGTCGGTGAGCATCCCGGAGCCGGTCTCGAGCATGCAGTCGCCGAGCTTCACGGAGAAGACGTCGATGTTCGCGCTCTCGGTGACCTGGCCGGTCTCCTCGTCGCGGTCGGCGTCGGCGCGACCGCCGCCGAGGATGCTGTTGATCGCGCTGCAACCGGTGAGGGCGAGCGAGACGGCGACGGCCGAACCGGTGAGCACGAGTGCGCGACGGGTGCGCGACTTCATCATGGATTTCCCCTTCAGAGCGTGACGCGGGGCATGCTGAATATCCCCGCCGCGAACACGCTATAGTGCCCGGAGTCTATGACGCAACTTGAAGGATGCTGTGCGCCGGCTGAAAGCGATCAGCCTTCGAGGTCGTCGACGCCGGGCAGCCAGCTGGCCCCCGGGCGCCCCCAGCCCCGCTTGCGGGCGATCTTCTGCGTGGTCTTCCAGTCGGAGTCCGAGAGGCGATCGATGTAGAGCACGCCGTCGAGGTGGTCGAACTCGTGCTGCATGATGCGAGCGCGCCAGCCGTCCACCTCCAGCGTGACCGGGCCGCCGTCCAGATCGGTCGCCGTCACGCGGACGCGATCTGAGCGACGCAGCGGGAACCGTTCGCCCGGGAAGGACAGGCAGCCCTCCGACTCCAGCTCGGGGTCGGGCGCGCCCGGCTCCGGGGGCGTCATCCACAGCTCCGGATTGATGAGCACACCGCGCCAGGGCTGGTCGTCGTCGTCGACGTAGGAGTACGTGTAGATCCGCAGCGGCACGCCGACCTGAGGGGCGGCGAGGCCGACGCCGGGCGCGGCGTCCATGGTCTCGAACATGTCGGCGACGAGGGTGCGGATCTCGTCGGTGATCGCCTCGACGGGGGAGGCGGGGGAGTGCAGGACGGGATCGCCCATGATGCGAATCGGAAGGACAGCCACGTCACAACCCTAGTCGGCGGCACTCTCCGGGTAGGGTCGTACTGTGAGCGCAGGGGTGTGGATGGGGACGGTCGAGGACGTCGGCGACCAGCTGGTCGGAGCGTTCCAGAACCCCGGCCTCCTCCTGGGGATCCCGCTGGCCCTCGCCGGTGCGGTGTTCATGTCGCTCGGCGCGCAGTACCAGCACCGGGGCGTGGAGAAGGTCGAGCGGCTCAGCGGCTCCGACGGCGCCGCCGGTCTCAGCCTCGATCAGCTCAAGCGCCTGTTCACGCGACCGTCCTGGGTGATCGGGACGCTCATGCTGGGCCTCGCGATCGTCTGCCAGCTCGCGGCGCTCGTCAAGGCGCCGCTGATCGTGGTGCAGCCGCTCGGTGCCATCGCCCTGGTCATCACGACGCTCCTCAACGCCCGCATCTCCGGTCACGCCCCCACGAGACAGTCCCTCACCGCGATCATCGCCTGCGTCGGCGGCATCTTCCTCTTCGTGTTCTTCGCCGCGATCTACGCCACGGAGAAGGAGGTCACGGACCGCGAGCTGTTCGTCATCCTCGCGATCCTGCTCGTCGTGATCATCGTGCTCGGGGCGTTCTGGCTCATCCTCCGGCATCGGATGCGCGCGCTGTTCTACATCATCGGCGCCGGCATCCTCTACGGCTTCGTCGCCACCCTCGCGAAGGTCATCATCAAGCGCATCGAGGCGGGCCAGTTCGAGTGGATCACCGCGGTCTGCCTGCTCGCGCTGCTCTCGGCGGGTGCCGTCGGCGCGTACTTCGTGCAGACCGCATACAGCTCCGGTCCGCCCGACCTCGTCATCGCGGGCCTGACGGTGGTCGACCCCATGGTGGCCGTCCTCATCGGCATGCTCGTGCTCGGTGAGGCCGCCGCGGCGCCCTGGTGGGTCTTCATCATCTTCGGCGTCGCCGGCGGCATCGCGGTCTGGGGTGTGGTCGGACTCGCCCGCTTCCATCCGCAGGTCCTCAGCGAGAGCCAGGACCTCGGGATCACCCGGGGCAGCGACCCGGTGGCCCCTCCGACCTCGCCGGCGCCGAGCGCGCCGGAGCACCCGGACACGCCCGAGAGGCGCGACCCCGACGCTCAGTAGGCCTGGTCGATGAGGTCGGGGGAGACCTCGGATGCCGCGGCCTCGTCGACGAAGAAGACCGTCCGCTTGCGCCCCTTGGCGCCGGCCGCGGGAACGCTCGTGTAGCTGGCACCGGCGAGGGCGAGGCCCAGCGCCGACGCCTTGTCGGCGCCCGTGAGCACGAGCCAGACCCGCTTGGAGGCGTTCAGCACCGGGCGGGTGAGGGTCACCCGCTCGGGCGGGGGCTTGGGGGAGTCCCGCACCGGGAGCGCCGCGGCATCGGTCACGGTGACCTCCTCGCGGTCCGGGAAGAGCGAGGCGATGTGGCCGTCCGGTCCGACGCCGAGGAAGCACACGGCGAAGGACGGCCAGGGGTGGTCGTCAGTGCCGAAACGGGCGAGCTCGGCGGCGTACGCGGCGGCGGCCTCATCGAGCTCGAGACCGCTGTCGGAGCCGGCGATCTCGTGCACGTTCTCCGCGGGGACGTCGATGTGGTCAAGCAGTGCCTCCCGGGACTGGAGGGCGTTGCGGTCCGCGTCGTTCCGCGGCACGTACCGCTCGTCCCCCCACCAGAAGTGCACGAGGGACCAGTCGATCTCGGCGGACCGCGGGTTGTCCCGGACGGCGCGCAGGACGGCACCGCCCATCGACCCGCCCGTCAGCGCGACGTGGGCCAACCGCCCGTTGCGCGTGCGCGCGCGGACGCGGGTGAGGAAGCGATCGGCGACCCGGAGGGCGAGGGCGGTCGGGGTGGCCTCGACCACGACCCGCTTCTCTGCGGACGATCCCGGCATCGAGGTCACTCTCCTGTCTCGGGCGGACCGAGCTTCTCCCAGCCCTCCGTGATCACTCGACCGTACAGGACGTCGGGGTCGAGCCGGCGCAGCTCCTCCGCGAGGCACTCGCGCAGCGTCCGCCGCGGCAGGTGCAGGTCATGGTCGGGCTGGTTCGGCTGGGTGAGCACGGCGACGCCGGGCGACGGGCGCTCGAGGAGGATGTCGCCGGACTCCCGGGTGAGGCGCACCGACTTGATGCCCTCCTGCCAGTGCTCCGGGTCCTCGTACGACCACCGCACCGGGACGTCCAGTGCCATCTGCAGCCACGCGGCGAGCAGCGCGGTGGAGGGCGAGGCGCTCCCGCCCCGGACCTCGACGGCGGTGATGGTCTCGTACGGCGGCTGGTCCAGCACCGCGGCGAGCTGCTCGCGCCAGTGCGTCAGGCGCGTCCAGGCGAGATCGGTGTCACCAGGGGCGTGCGTGCGCCCGAGGAGGGCGAGCCGGTCGCGGACGTCGGGCGAGGTGGCGGCATCGGTGATCCGGCGCTGGGCGATGCGGCCGAGCGGGGAGGTCGCGGGAGAGGTGGGGGCCTCGTCCGGCCACCAGGCCACGACCGGGGCGTCGGGGAGGAGCAGGCCGGTCAGCAGGCTCTCCTCGTTGCTCGCGGCGTCGCCGTGCGCGTGCAGCACGACGACCTCGCTGGCTCCGGCGTCTCCGCCCACGCGGATCTGCGCGTCGAGACGGGACTCGCCGTCGCCGGTGGTCAGCACGATCACGCGCATCGGGTGCTCGCGCGACGCATCGTTCGCGGCGTCGATCGCGGCCTCCGCGACGCCCTTGCGGGCGGCGATGACCAGGGTGAGGACGCGGCCGAGGGCGACGGCGCCGCCCTCCTCGCGCACCTTGACGAGCTGCTTGGCGACCTGGCTGACGGTCGTGTCGGGAAGGTCGATGATCACGGGCGTCTCCAGACTCGTCCGTCGCGGGCCAGCAGGTCGTCGGCCGAGGCCGGTCCCCACGAGCCGGGCGCGTACTGCTCCACCGGACCGCCCTGGGCGGCCCAGTACTTCTCCACCGGGTCGAGGATCTTCCAGGAGAGCTCGACCTCCTCATGCCGCGGGAACAGCGGCGGGTCGCCCAGGAGGACGTCGAGGATCAGACGCTCGTACGCCTCCGGGCTCGCCTCCGTGAACGCGTGGCCGTAGCCGAAGTCCATCGTCACGTCGCGGACGTTCGTGCCGTTGCCCGGCACCTTCGAGCCGAAGCGGATCGTGACGCCCTCGTCGGGCTGGACGCGGATCACGAGGGCGTTCTGCCCGAGCTCCGAGGCGTTGCCGCGGCCGAACAGGTGCTGCGGCGCACGGTTGAACACCACCGCGATCTCCGTCACGCGACGGCCGAGGCGCTTGCCCGTCCGCAGGTAGAACGGCACGCCCGCCCAGCGACGGGTGTCGATCTCCAGCTTGATGGCCGCGTAGGTCTCCGTCGTCGACTCGGGGTTCATCCCCTCCTCGTCGAGGAAGCCGGTGACCTTCTCACCGCCCTGCCAGCCGCCGGCGTACTGTCCGCGCGCCGTGGCGAGGGAGAGATCCTCCGGCACGTGCACCGCGGCGAGGACCTTCTCCTTCTCGGCCCGCAGATGCTCGGCGGAGAGGCTGATGGGCTCCTCCATCGCCGTGAGCGCGAGGAGCTGGAGCAGGTGGTTCTGGATGACGTCGCGTGCGGCGCCGATCCCGTCGTAGTACCCGGCACGACCGCCGACGCCGATGTCCTCGGCCATCGTGATCTGCACGTGGTCGACGTAGTTGCGGTTCCAGATCGGCTCGTACAGCTCGTTCGCGAAGCGCAGCGCGAGGATGTTCTGCACCGTCTCCTTGCCGAGGTAGTGGTCGATGCGGAAGATCGAGTCGGCGGGGAACGCCACTTCGAGGGCCGCGTTGAGAGCGCGCGCCGACTCGAGGTCGTGCCCGAACGGCTTCTCGATCACGACGCGCCGCCAGCGCTCGTCGTCGTCCGCGTCCTCGCCCACGAGCCCCGAGTCCTTGAGCTGCTTCGCGACGAGCGGGAAGTCCTTCGGCGGGATCGAGAGGTAGTAGGCGTGGTTGCCCATGGTCCCGCGTTCCACGTCGAGCTTCTCGACGGTCTCCCGCAGCTTGCGGAAGGAGTCGGGGTTGTCGAACTCGCCGGAGACGAACCGGATGCCCTGGAGCAGCTGTGTCCAGGTCTCCTCGCGGAACGGCGTGCGGGCATGCTGCTTCACCGCGTCGTAGACGACCTGGGCGAAGTCCTGGTCCTCCCAGTCGCGGCGGGCGAAGCCCACGAGCGCGAACCCCGGAGGCAGGAGCCCCCGGTTCGCGAGGTCGTAGACCGCCGGCATGAGCTTCTTGCGGGACAGATCACCCGTCACGCCGAAGATCACGAGGGCGCTGGGCCCCGCGATCCTGTTGAGACGACGATCGTCGGGGTCGCGCAGCGGGTTGTGCCCGCGCGAGATGGGTACAGACATCGGTGGGGGCTCTCCTGCGGTTACTTCTGTGCGGCTTCGAAGAGGGTGAGCACGTCGTCCGAGGACTCGGTGATCGTCAGCGAGACGACGGGCCGTCCGTGCTCCGCGAGCACACCCGCGTCACCGGCCGCCTGCGCCTGGATGAGCTGCCCGAACGTGAACGGGCGGTCGGGGATCTCGAGATCCACGTCCGTGCGCTCCAGGATCTGCAGGAACACGCCCTGGGCGGGGCCGCCCTTGTGGTACTGGCCCGTGGAGTGCAGGAAGCGCGGTCCCCATCCGAACGTGGTCGGACGCCCCGAGTCGGCGGCGACCAGCTCGCGCAGGCCCTGGAGCTGCGGCACCTCGAGGCGGTTGACGTAGGCCTGGATGGACACGTAGCCGTCGGTGGGGAGCTGGGCCCACAGGGCGTCCAGCACGCCTTCGACGGTGCCCGACACGGCGAGGGCGGGATCGGAGACCCGCACCTCGACGCCGTTCTCGACGAACGCGGGCGCCGTCGGCTCCGGGCGGGCGTCGAGCAGGCCCCGGGCGGCGACCTTGGCCGACTCGACGTCGGGCTGGTCGAACGGGTTGATGCCGAGGAGGTGCCCGGCGATGGCCGTCGCGTACTCCCAGACGATGAACTGCGCGCCGAGCGTGCCGCTGACGAGGATCTCGCCCTCGTGCCGCTCGTGCAGGTGGAACTCGTTGGCGTCGTCGACGAGGCGCACGATCTGGAGGTCGGCGGGGACCGGGTCGAGCTCCGGCGAGACCGGGAGCAGGACGACCGGGAGGATGCCGGTGCCCTCCTTGCCCGTGGACTCGGCGATCAGCTGCTCGATCCAGTCCGGCAGCCCCTTGATGTGCGTGCCGTCGGTGATCAGGCCCAGCTTGTCGCGGCGGGGGCTCGTGGCGGCGATCGCGGCCCCGAGACGGAGCGCGGGGTTGTCGGCGGAGTCCACGGCCACCTCGAGCAGGGAGGCCTCGGCCTCGTCGAGGAGCTCGTCGATGTCGACGCCGGCGAGTCCCGACGGCACGAGGCCGAAGGCGGTCAGCGCCGAGTAGCGGCCGCCCACGTTCGGGTCGGCGTTGAAGACCCGGTAGCCGGCCTCGCGCGCGGAGGCGTCGAGCGGCGAACCGGGATCGGTGACCACGACGATCCGCTCGGTGGGGTCGATGCCGAGGTCGCGGAAGGCGGCCTCGAAGGTGCGGCGCTGCGAGTCGGTCTCGACCGTGGAGCCCGACTTCGAGGACACGACGAGGACCGTCTCGGCGAGACCCTCGTCGAGCGCGGCGAGCACCTGTCCCGGGGCGGTGGAGTCGAGGATCGTGAGCGGGACGCCGGACGTCTGCGCGATCACCTCGGGAGCGAGCGAGGAGCCGCCCATCCCGGCGAGGACCACGCGGGTGACGCCCTTCGCCGCGAGCTCCTCGCGCAGTGCGACGATCTCCGCGACCAGCGGGCGGGAGACCGAGACGGCCTGGACCCAGCCGAGCCGGACCGACGCCTCGGCCTCGGCGGCCGGACCCCAGAGCGTGGCGTCGCCACCGGTAATGCGGGAGGCGACGAGGTCGTGGACCAGGGCCGGCACGGTCTCCTCGATGGCGACGCGCGCCGCGCCCGATGCGTGGATGGCGAAGGTCATCGCTGTGCCTCCAGAGCCTCGGTGACCTGCGCGAGCAGGTCGTGCCAGGAGTCGATGAACTTCGCGACCCCCTCCTCCTCGAGCACCTCGGTCACCGCGTCGAAGTCGACGCCCACCTCGGCGAGCCCGGCGAAGACCTCGCGGGCCTCCTCGTAGCCGCCGGTGATGGTGTCTCCGGTGACGACGGCGTGGTCGAACGTCGCCTCGAGGGTCTTCTCCGGCATCGTGTTCACGACGCCGTCCGCGACCAGTTCGGTCACGTACAGCGTGTCGGGGAGGTTCGGGTCCTTGACGCCGGTGGACGCCCACAGCGGGCGCTGGACGTTGGCGCCGGCGGCGAGGAGATCCTGCGCGCGCTTCTCGGCGAACGTCTTCTCGAAGAGCTCGTAAGCCAGTCGGGCGTTCGCGAGGCCCGCCTTGCTCTTCAGTGCGGCGGCCGCGTCCGTTCCGATCGCGCTCAGGCGCTTGTCCGTCTCCGTGTCGACCCGGGAGACGAAGAACGAGGCCACGGAGTGGATGGTGGACAGATCGATGCCCGCCTCCTTGGCGCGCTCGAGTCCCGTGAGGTACGCCTCGATGACCTCGGCGTAGCGCTCCAGGCTGAAGATGAGGGTCACGTTGACGCTGATGCCGTTCGCGATCGCCTCGGTGATGGCCGGGAGCCCCGCCTTGGTCGCCGGGATCTTCACGAGGAGGTTGGGGCGGTCGATCCGGTCCCAGAGCTCCTTGGCCTGCGCCACGGTGCCGTCGGTGTCGTGGGCGAGGTCGGGGGAGACCTCGATCGACACGCGTCCGTCGACGTGGCCGGACTCCTCCCACACCGGGCGGAAGACGTCGAGCGCGGCACGGACGTCCTGGGTCGTCGCGGCGAACACCGCGTCCTCGGCCGAGGCTCCGGACGCGGCGAGCTCGGTGACCTGCGCGTCGTAGGACGTGTCGTTCTTGTCCGTGATCGCGTTCGCGAAGATGGTCGGGTTCGTGGTGACGCCCACGACGTTGCGCGACGCGATCAGCTCGGCGAGGTTGCCGGAGGAGATCCGGGTGCGCGAGAGGTCGTCGAGCCAGATGCTGACGCCGGCGGCGGCGAGCTGGGCGGTGGGGGTGCTCATGCGTTCTCCTTGATGGTCTCGCGGGCGGCCGCGACGACGGCCTCGGTGGTGATGCCGAACTTCTCGAAGAGGGTCTTGTAGTCGGCGGAGGCGCCGAAGTGGTCGATGCCGACCGACCGGCCGCGGTCGCCGACGATGCCGCGCCACGTGAGCACGGAACCGGCCTCGACCGAGACGCGGGCGGTGACGGACGACGGCAGCACGCTCTCGCGGTAGGCCTCGTCCTGCTCCGCGAACCACTCCAGCGAGGGGGCGGAGACCACGCGGACGTTCACGCCCTCGCCGGCGAGCACCTCGCGGGCGTTCACCGCGAGCTGCACCTCGGAGCCGGTGGCCACGATGATGACGTCCGGAGTGCCGTTCGGCGCCTCGGCCAGGACGTAGGCGCCCTTGGCGGCCTGGGCGGCGGAGGCGAAGGTGTCGCCCGAGGCCTCGCCCTCGCCGCGCGGGAACACCGGGATGTTCTGGCGGGTCAGCGCGATGCCGGCCGGGCCCTCGTGGCGCCGGAGGATCTCGAGCCACACGGCGGCGGTCTCGTTGGCGTCCGCCGGGCGGACGACGGCCAGGTTCGGGATCGCGCGCAGCGTCGCGAGCTGCTCGATCGGCTGGTGCGTCGGGCCGTCCTCGCCGAGGGCGACGGAGTCGTGCGTCCAGACGAAGACGCTCGGCACGTTCATCAGCGCGGCCAGGCGCACGGCCGGACGCATGTAGTCGCTGAAGATGAGGAACGTGCCCCCGAAGGCGCGCGTGGGCCCGTGCAGCACGATGCCGTTGACGATCGCGCCCATGGCGTGCTCACGGATGCCGAAGTGCAGCACCCGGCCGTACGGGGTGCCCGACCACTCGTGGGTCGACCACTCGGCGGGGATGAACGACGGCGCGTCCTTGATCGTCGTGAGGTTCGACTCGGCGAGGTCGGCGGAGCCGCCCCAGAGCTCGGGGAGCTGCGCGGCCAGCGCGTTGATGACCTGGCCGGACGCGGCGCGGGTCGAGACGTCCTTGCCGGCCTCGAAGACGGGGAGCGCGTCGGCGATGTCGGCGGGGAGCTCGTGGGCCTCGACACGGTCGAGCAGGGCCTTGCGCTCGGGGTTGGCGGCCGCCCAGGCATCGAACGACTCCTGCCAGGCGGCGCGGGCCTCGGCGGCGCGCTCCGCGAGGCCGCGCGTGCGCTCCAGCACCTCGTCGGCGACGACGAAGGTCTGCTCCGGGTCGAACCCGAGGACCTTCTTGGTGGCGGCGAGCTCGTCGGCTCCGAGCGCCGATCCGTGGATCTTCCCGGTGTTCTGCTTGCCGGGAGCCGGCCAGCCGATGATGGTCTTGAGGATGATGAGCGACGGCTTGTCGGTCTCGCCCTTGGCCGCCTCGATCGCGGCGTGGAGCTCGGCGACGTCCTCCACGTACTCGCCGGTCTTCTTCCAGTCCACGGTCTGCACATGCCAGCCGTAGGCCTCGTAGCGAGCGGCGACGTCCTCGGTGAAGGCGACGTTCGTGTCGTCCTCGATGGAGATCTGGTTCGAGTCGTAGATCGCGATGAGGTTGCCGAGCTGCTGGTGGCCGGCGAGCGAGGAGGCCTCGCTGGTGACGCCCTCCTGCAGGTCGCCGTCGCCCGCGATCACGTAGACGAAGTGGTCGAACGGGCTCGTGCCCGCTGCGGCCTCGGGGTCGAAGAGGCCGCGCTCGTACCGGGCGGCGTACGCGAAGCCGACCGCCGAGGCGAGGCCCTGGCCCAGCGGGCCCGTGGTGATCTCGACGCCCTTGGTGTGGCCGTACTCGGGGTGGCCGGGGGTCTTCGAGCCCCAGGTGCGGAGTGCCTTGAGGTCGTCGAGCTCGAGCCCGAAACCGCCCAGGTAGAGCTGCACGTACTGCGTCAGCGACGAGTGGCCGACCGACAGGATGAAGCGGTCGCGGCCGAGCCAGTCGGTGTCGGTCGGGTCATGCCGCAGCACCCGCTGGTAGAGCAGATAGGCGGCGGGAGCCAGACTCATCGCCGTGCCGGGATGACCGTTGCCGACCTTCTCGACCGCATCGGCCGCCAGGATCCGGGCGGTGTCCACCGCGCGTCGATCGATCTCGTCCCACTGCAATTCCGACACGTTCATGCCCTTTCCGACAGTTTCGAGGGCGCCGGTATTCCCTGGCGCATCCGCAACTTCCCTGGCGCATCCCGCATCGTCCGGGAGACGGGCGGGGTTGTGCGCAGCACCGGGCGCGCGAGTGCTCTCAGCATAGCGGGGACGGTCCCGGCGACTGAGGGGTGGAAGGCGCGGAACGCGTCACGGCGTGTCATACACTGGAGAGGTTGTCCGGTAACGCGCGCGGAGGAGGCGATCGAGATCTCGACGATGTCTGATCAGACCGTACGGAAGTCGTCCATCGGTCGCACGGTGAGCGCCTACGTCACTCTGACGAAGCCCCGGGTCCTCGAACTCCTCCTCGTCTCGACCGTTCCGGTCATGTTCCTCGCGCAGGGCGGACTGCCCGATCTCTGGCTGGTCCTCGCGACGGTCATCGGCGGATCGATGAGCGCCGGTTCGGCGGGCGCGTTCAACATGTACCTCGACCGCGACATCGACGCGCACATGCACCGCACGGAGAACCGGCCGCTCGTGACCGGCGAGGTCAGCCCGCGTGGCGCCCTGATCTTCTCGTGGACGCTCGCGATCGTGTCGACCGTGTGGCTCTGGTTCACCACGAACCCGCTCACGGCGATCCTGTCGGCCTCCGCGATCTTCTTCTACGTCGTGATCTACACGATGATCCTCAAGCGCCGCACCGAGCAGAACATCATCTGGGGCGGAATCGCGGGGTGCTTCCCGGTCCTCATCGGCTGGTCCGCCGTCACCGGTTCGCTCGACTGGCCGGCCTTCATCCTCTTCCTGCTCGTCTTCCTCTGGACGCCGCCGCACTACTGGCCGCTGTCCATGAAGTACAAGGACGACTACGACGATGTCGACGTGCCCATGCTCGGCGTCACCCGCAACGCGTCGCAGGTCGGCCTGCAGGTCATCCTGTACGCGTGGGCCACGGTCGCCTGCTCGCTGCTGCTCGTGCCGATCGCCGGCATGGGCCTCGTCTACACCGTCTCCGCCCTGGTGTTCGGCGGCTGGTTCATCTATGAGTCGCACCGCCTGTATAACCAGGCAGTGCGGGGGACCGAGGCGCGGCCGATGCGAGTCTTCCACGCCTCGATCACTTACCTGACGCTGCTGTTCGTCGCCGTGGCGATCGACCCGCTGCTGCCCTTCTGATCCTCGTCGGCCTGGGGCTCGTCAGCCTGAGGCTCCGCATCGACCTGCGGCTCTGCGAACTCGGCATCGGCGGTCCGGAGAGCGGGCTCGTCGCGCGGGACTGAGACCGTCTCGATCGTCTCGTCCTGGATGCTCGGCGCCTCGTGCTCGACGACCGGCGCGGCGGTGACGGGGGTGGCGACGAGCGTGCGCGCGGCGACGAGGCCGAGCGACAGGAGCAGGCCCACCAGGCCCGCGCCGAGGACGACCGCGCCGACGACGACGAGCGACTGACCGACGTACACCTCGACACCGGTGGCGGTGCCGTCCATCAGGGTCGTGGTCATCGTGCCGACCTGTCCGGCGATCATCCAGCCGCCGACCCCGACCGCGGCGAGGGAGACGACGATGAGGAGCCAGAACCCGGCGCTGCGGGTGAGTGTCTTGTTCATGTCGACCACGATGGTCGATGCGGTGATGAGCGCCCGGTGCGCGCGCTATGGATCGTCTGTTCGGCAGGTCAATCGACGGGGGCGGGTACGACGGACGCGGTGCGCTTGAGGTGCAGCACGACGACCGTGTAGGTCGCGGCCGACAGCGATGCAAGGACCATGTGGATGCCCACGAGCACGGGCGGCAGCCCCTCCCGCGCCTGCCAGACGCCGACGGCCACCTGCACGAGGATCGCGATGACGAGCACGAGCAGCCACCGCCGGGGCTCGAGGCGCAGGACCCAGGCGGACACCGTCAGGAAGAGCACGAGGGCGGCCAGGATATAGCCCGGCCAGGAGTGGACGTGGGCGAGGACCGTGGCGTCGAAGCCGCGGCGAAGCACGTCGGCGTCGCCCGAGTGCGGGCCCGATCCGGTCGTCAGCACGCCGAACAGGATGGTCACGGCGAGGGCGAGGCCGGTGACGTGCGTCACGATCGCGAACCAGGTGGGGACGGCCCGCTCGCGCGGTCCTTCCGGAGTCGCCAGCCGCACGAGGAACGCGGCGGTGATGCAGACGAGCAGGAGCGACGACGTGTAGTGGAACCCGACGATGAAGGGGTTCAGGCCGGTGAGCACGGTGATGCCGCCGACCAGGGCCTGTGCGACGACGCCGATCAGCACGAGCCAGGCGAGGAGGACGAGATCCCGCCGGGCGGGCGTCGTGCGCACCGAGTGGACCGCCGCCGCGATCACCGCGACCAGGAGGACGGCGGACGCGACGGGGAACGCCGGGAAGTCGGTGAGCGAGACCAGGGCGAAGGCGACGGCCGCGCCGGCGAGACCGCCGACGGCGAACCACAGGGCGTCGATGAGCGCCCGGCGGCCGCTGATGGTGTGCAGGACGAGCAGGACGACGGCGATCGCGATGATCCCGACGACGCCGGTCATCAGCCGGTTGCCGAACTCGATCATCCCGTGGATGCCCTGCACCTCGACGATCGGGACGAGCGACTCGGGCGTGCACAGCGGCCACTCGGTGCAGCCGAGGCCGGATCCAGTCAGCCGCACGGCGCCGCCGGTGCCGATGATGATCGTCTCGCTGAGGAACGACAGCCACGCGAAGACGGTGAGCGCACGACCCCACACCGCGGAGCGGGGGGAGGCGGTCGCCCCGGTCGTCGAGGGGGCGGGGATGGTCGTCTCGGGCATAAGTCCTCCGGCCCGTCGAAGACGTGGCGCACGGCCCGTCCGTCAGGCGGAACCTGTAGAATCGGATTGTTGCGATGAGCGCTGACAGCGCTGAAGCATCGTCAACAGTTTAGGCGCGATGGAAGCGCCCGTGATGAGGGCCCCACCAACGGCACCCGCTCCCGCAGACTCGACGGGGATCAGGTGTGTCGGGGCGGATGACACCGTTTGGGACCTGTGAGGAGAGTGTTGCATGTCGGATGTGCTGATCGACCGCCCGGAGCTCGATGGTCTGGGGGTGTACGAATTCGGCTGGCACGATGAGGATGCCGCGGGTGCCGTCGCGAAACGCGGGATCTCGGAAGAGGTCGTCCGCGGGATCTCGGCCCTCAAGAACGAGCCGGAATGGATGCTGAAGACCCGTCTCAAGGGCTATCAGCTCTTCGGCCGCAAGCCGATGCCGACCTGGGGTGCCGACCTCAGCGACATCGACTTCGACAACA
Source organism: Microbacterium sp. ER1 (assembly GCF_023383675.1). Classification (NCBI taxonomy): domain Bacteria; kingdom Bacillati; phylum Actinomycetota; class Actinomycetes; order Micrococcales; family Microbacteriaceae; genus Microbacterium; species Microbacterium sp. ER1. The sequence goes on along the minus strand of NZ_QCXO01000130.1, from coordinate 9,601 downwards.
TCAAGTACTTCGTCCGCTCCACCGAGAAGCAGGCGCAGAGCTGGGAAGACCTCCCCGAGGAGATCCGCGAGACGTACGAGCGCCTGGGCATCCCCGAGGCCGAGCGTCAGCGCCTCGTCGCCGGCGTCGCCGCGCAGTACGAGTCCGAGGTCGTGTACCACCAGATCCGCGAGGACCTGGAGGCCCAGGGCGTCATTTTCATGGACACCGACACCGCCCTGCGCGAGCACCCCGAGTTCTTCGAGGAGTACTTCGGCACGGTCATCCCCGCGGGCGACAACAAATTCGCCGCGCTGAACACCGCCGTCTGGTCGGGCGGCTCGTTCGTCTACGTCCCCAAGGGCGTGCACGTCGAGATCCCGCTGCAGGCCTACTTCCGGATCAACACCGAGAACATGGGCCAGTTCGAGCGGACCCTGATCATCGCCGACGAGGACAGCTACGTCCACTACATCGAGGGCTGCACGGCCCCGATCTACAAGTCGGACTCCCTGCACTCGGCCGTCGTCGAGATCATCGTGAAGAAGAACGCCCGCGTGCGCTACACGACGATCCAGAACTGGTCGAACAACGTCTACAACCTGGTCACCAAGCGCGCCGTGGCGCACGAGGGCGCGACCATGGAGTGGGTCGACGGCAACATCGGCTCCAAGGTGACGATGAAGTACCCGTCGATCTACCTGATGGGTGAGCACGCCAAGGGCGAGACCCTCTCCGTCGCCTTCGCCGGCCCCGGCCAGCACCAGGACGCCGGCGCGAAGATGATCCACATGGCGCCGTACACGCAGTCGTCGATCGTCTCGAAGTCGATCGCCCGCGGCGGTGGCCGTGCCGGCTACCGCGGCGAGGTCCGTGTCGACGCCGCCGCCCATCACTCGGCGAACACCGTCCGCTGCGACGCGCTGCTCGTCGACACCAAGTCCCGGTCCGACACCTACCCGGCGATCGACATCCGTGTCGACGACGTGCAGCTCGGCCACGAGGCCACGGTCTCCAAGGTCAGCGAGGAGCAGCTCTTCTACCTGCAGTCCCGCGGCATGCCCGAGGACGAGGCGATGGCGATGATCGTGCGCGGCTTCATCGAGCCGATCGCGCGCGAGCTGCCGATGGAGTACGCGATGGAACTGAACAAGCTCATCGAGATGGGCATGGAAGGATCGGTCGGCTAAATGGCGGCCTCGACGACAGCGCCCAGCGAGGCGCAGCACACGAACGCGCACATCGACCCGGCCGCCCAGGTGGCGGACGCCGGATTCGTCCCGGTGCAGACCCGCTCCGAGCGTCCGCACTCGTTCGACCCGGACGACTTCGGCACGCCGACCGGTCGCGAGGTGAACTGGAAGCACACGCCGGTGGCCGCGCTCACGCCGCTGTTCCGCACTGCGGAGGGCGAGGACGGCGTGCAGTACTCCTTCACGTCCGGCGAGCAGTACGTCGCCGCACCGCTCACGGCGGGCACCGCTCCGCGCGGTGAGGTCTTCCTCGCCGAGGACATCACCGCCGCCGTCGCGTGGCAGGGCGCCTCCGAGGCCCTGCACATCCGCATCCCGCGCGAGGAGGAGGTCGCGGCGCCGATCTTCCTGTCGCTCACGGGCGCCGGTGCCGACCGCCGGGCGGACGCCCACATCGTGATCGAGGCCCTCGAGCACAGCGCCGCCACGGTGGTGCTGCAGCACAAGGGCTCGGCGCAGTACGCCCAGAACGTCGAGATCATCGTCCGCGACGGGGCGAAGCTCACCGTCGTCTCCGTGCAGCAGTGGGACGACGACGCCGTGCACGCGGCCGCCCACCAGGCGCGGGTCGCGGCCGACGCCACCCTCAAGCACTTCGTCGTGAGCTTCGGCGGCGGCGTGGTGCGCGTGAACCCGAGCGTCGAGCTCGCCGGCGCCGGCTCCGAGGGCTACCTCTACGGGCTTTCCTACGCCGACTCCGGTCAGCACCTGGAGAGCCAGGTGTACCTGCACCACAAGGGCCCGCACACGACCGGCGACGTGCTCTACAAGGGCGCGCTGCAGGGCGAGAGCGCCCACAGCGTGTGGATCGGCGACGTGCTGATCGGGGCGGAGGCCACCGGCACCGACTCCTACGAGGCCAACCGCAACCTGGTGCTCACGGAGGGCGCACGCGCCGACTCCATCCCGAACCTCGAGATCGAGACGGGCGACATCGTCGGCGCCGGGCACGCGAGTGCCACCGGCCGCTTCGACGACGAGCAGCTCTTCTATCTCCAGGCCCGCGGCATCCCGGAGGACGAGGCCCGCCGACTGGTGGTGCTCGGCTTCCTCACCGACATCGTGCTGCGCCTCGGCATCCCCGACCTGGAGTCGGAGCTGCTGGCCGCCATCGAGGCCGAGCTCGCCGAGGTGGACGCGTGACCGCGCAGCGCGTCTGCGGCGTCTCCGAGCTGGAGCAGGACACGCCGCTGCGCGTCGAGCCGGACGGTGTGCCGATCACGGTCATCAAGGACGGCGAGGGCGTCATCCACGCCATCGGCGACACCTGCACCCACGGCGACATCTCGCTGTCCGAGGGCTTCGTGGAAGGTGACACGGTGGAGTGCTGGGCCCATGGCTCGGCCTTCTCCCTGATCACCGGCAAGCCCCAGAATCTCCCCGCATATGAGCCCGTCCCGGTCTACGTCGTCGAGATCGACGGCGACGACGTGCTCATCGATCCCGCTGTGACGAAGGAAGTCTGAAGAATGTCTGTTCTCGAGATCCGCGACCTGCATGTGACGGTCGAGACCGAGGCGGGGACCACCCCGATCCTCAACGGAATCACCCTCACCATGAACACCGGTGAGACCCACGCCATCATGGGCCCCAACGGCTCCGGCAAGTCCACCCTGGCCTACACGATCGCCGGCCACCCGAAGTACACGGTCACCTCCGGCTCCATCACCTTCGACGGTGAGGACGTCCTGGCGATGAGCGTCGACGAGCGCGCCCGCGCCGGTCTGTTCCTCGCCATGCAGTACCCGGTCGAGATCCCCGGCGTGACCGTGACGAACTTCCTGCGCACCGCGAAGACCGCGCTCGACGGCGAGGCGCCCTCGATCCGGCAGTGGACCAAGGACGTCAAGGAGTCCATGGCCAACCTCCGCATGGACCCGAAGTTCGCGCAGCGCAACGTCAACGAGGGCTTCTCGGGCGGCGAGAAGAAGCGCCACGAGATCCTCCAGCTCGAGGTGCTCAAGCCGAAGTTCGCCGTGCTCGACGAGACCGACTCCGGCCTCGACGTGGACGCGCTGAAGATCGTCTCCGAGGGTGTCAACCGCGCGAAGGAGTCCACCGGCCTCGGTGTGCTGCTCATCACGCACTACACCCGGATCCTCCGCTACATCCGCCCCGACTACGTGCACGTGGTCGTCGCGGGCAAGATCGTCGAGGAGGGCGGCCCCGAGCTCGCCGACCGTCTGGAGAACGAGGGCTACGACCGATTCCTCGACCCCTCCGCTCCCATCGAGGCGTAGGCTGATCGCATGACAGCGACCCTGACGGACGAGAAGTACGACGCGGTCACCGAGGCTCTCAAGGACGTGATGGATCCTGAGCTCGGGATCAACGTCGTCGACCTCGGACTCATCTACGACCTCGCCTGGGATGACGAGAACGACGCTCTCGTCATCCACATGACGCTGACCAGCGCGGGTTGCCCGCTCACGGATGTCCTCGAAGACCAGACGGCGCAGGCCCTCGACAACGTCGTGGACCGCTTCCGCATCAACTGGGTGTGGATGCCGCCGTGGGGACCCGAGCGGATCACGGACGACGGGCGCGACATGATGCGTGCGCTCGGTTTCGCGATCTGAGCGTTCCGGTCACCTGACCACCAGACGAAGCGGGCGTGCCGGGCACGCCCGCTTCGACGTCTCCGCATCGACGCGGGGAGAATCGGAGGACGAATGCTGTCGGTGAAGGCCCTGCCGCTGTCGGAGCTGCGTGAGCGCACCAGCGAGAAGTGGCGGGAGTATCCCGAGGACGTGCTGCCCCTCTTCGTCGCGGAGATGGACTTCCCGCTCGCCCCGGCGATCACCGCCGCACTGCAGCGGGCGCTGGATCTCGGGGACACCGGGTACATCGCCTCGCGGACACCGCTGGCGGAGGCGTATGCGGGTTTCGCGGAGCGTCGCTTCGGCTGGCGCCCCGACCCGGCGCGGATGCGCAGCACGGCGGACGTGAGCATGGGCATCGTCGAGATCCTCCGTCGCGTCACGCAGCCGGGGGAGCGCGTCGTCGTCACGCCGCCGGTCTACCCGCCCTTCTACGACCTCGTCGCCGAGGCCGGTGCCGAGGTGCAGCGCGTCCCGCTGCGCGACACGGGGACCGGCTGGGAGCTCGACCTCGACGGGATCCGCGCCGCCTTCGAGGACGGCGCGACGGCCATGCTCCTCTGCAACCCGCACAACCCGACCGGCACCGTGCACGATCGGGAGACGCTGTCCGCGCTGGCCGAACTGGCCGAGGAGTGCGGCGCGACGATCGTCTCCGACGAGATCCATGCGCCGCTCGCCCAGCCGGGCGCGGGATTCACGCCGTTCCTCGCCGTGAGCGACGCGGCGGCCCGCATCGGCTATGCGGTCGTCAGCGCGAGCAAGGCGTTCAACCTCGCGGGGCTGAAGTGCGCGCTCATGGTCACCGCCGCGGAGGAGACGTCCGCGGTCGTGCGCGACCTGCCGGTCGAGGTGGAGTGGCGGACGGGGCAGTTCGGTCTGCTCGCCGCCGTCGCCGCGTTCTCGGAGGAGAGCGACGCGTGGCTCGACGGCCTCCTGCGCACGCTCGACGAGAACCGTGTCCTGCTGGAGGACCTGCTCGCCCGTCACCTCCCCGCCGCCCGCTATCGCCTTCCGGACGCGGGATACCTCGCGTGGATCGACCTCTCCGCCCTCGGCTGGGGAGACAACCCCGCCCGGAAGATCCTCCGCGAGGCGAAGGTGGCGTTGCACTTCGGCCCGGCCTTCGGCGAAGAAGGGGCCGGGCACGTGCGACTCAACTTCGGCACGAGCCCGGAGGTCCTCACCGAGGCGATCGAGCGCATCGCCGCGCTCGTCGAGCGATGACGGCGGCGGATCCCACCGCCACGATCTGGGACCGCAGCCGGTTCTGGGTGACCCTGGGTGCCGTCGCCCTGATCTTCCTTGCCGCGATCGAGGCCCTGGCGGTGACCACGGTCATGCCGATCGTCAGCGACGCCTTGGACGGGGAGTCGCTGTATGCGGTCGCCTTCGCCGGCACGCTCGCGACCAGCGTGATCGGGATGGTCGCGGCGGGGTCCTGGTCGGACACGCGTGGTCCGCGCGGCGCGCTGTACGCCGCCGTCGCCCTCTTCATCCTGGGGCTGCTGATCTCCGGGTTCGCGACGACGATGCCCCAGTTCCTGATCGGACGACTGGTGCAGGGGCTGGCCGCGGGTGGGCAGACAGTGGCCCTGTACGTCGTGGTCGCGCGGCTGTATCCGCCGCACCTGCACGGCCGGGTGTTCGCGGCGTTCGCCGCCGCCTGGGTGGTCCCGTCGATGATCGGGCCCTTCCTCGCGGGAGCGGTGGCGGAGTACCTCGATTGGCGCTGGGCTTTCCTCGGCGTGGCGGTCCTGACCGCGATCGCGTTCTCGATGATCGCGATCCGTCTGCGGGGTGTCGATCTCGGCCGCGGGGAGCCGCAGGACCGCCGGGCGCTGCTCACCCGGCTGCTGCTGGCCGTCGTCGTGGCGGTGCTCGCGGTGGTGATCGGACTGTCCGCCGAGCTCGATCCGGCGATCGGGTGGCCGGTGGCACTGGGGGCCGTGCTCGCGATCGGCGTCGTCGTGCTCCCGCTCCTGCCACGACGGACCCTCCGAGCCGGTGCCGGGCTTCCCAGCGTCGTGCTCATGCGTGGGGTGGCGGCCGGGGCGTTCTTCGCCGCCGAGGCCTACATCCCGTACCTGCTGATGCGGAAGTTCGACTTCTCCGCGACCTGGGCCGGAGTCGCCTTGATGCTCGCGGCCTTCGCCTGGGCCGGGGCGTCGGCTGCGCAGGGCCGCTACGGTGAGCGGCTGGGCAATCACCGCATCACGGCGCTCAGCCTCGGCGCACTGCTCGTGGCGATGCTCTGCGTCCTGGCCGCAGCGGCGTTCGATGCCTCCCCGGTCTTCGTGATCGTCGGGTGGGCGTTCGCCGGGGGCGGCATGGGGCTGCTGTATCCGCGGCTCACCGTGCTGACGCTGGCCTACTCGGACGAGACGAACCAGGGATTCAACTCCTCGGCGCTGTCGATCTCGGATGCCACGGGTTCGGCGGTGGCCATCGCGCTGGCGGGGCTCGCCGTCGCCACCCTCGGCGGCGGCGCGGACGCGTTCGCCGTCGTGTTCGTCCTCGGTGTCGGGCTGGTGCTGCTCGCGGTGATCCCCGGGCTCAGGCTCGGGCACGCCGCGGAGTCATCCGTGCGCTGAGCTCGCCGGCCAGGGCGAGGACGCCGAGGTCGAACACCCGGTCCAGGCCCGCGGTGACGTCGACCTCGCCGGAGGCCGGGAGTGCGCCATGGCTGTCGGCGTGCATCCGCTGCTGGACGAGGGTGGCATGGCCGAGCACGAAGTGCAGGATCGCCGCCCCGCGATCCTCGGCGTGAGTGGCGCCCTCGGCGTGGAGGGCGGCGACCAGGGCGTCGCGGGCATGCGCGGAGCCGAGCTGGAGCGCGTACGTGCTGAGGACGAGCTCGGCGCCGTCCCGGTAGGCGAAGAGGGCGTCGCGGAGCGCGCGGGCGGTCGCGAGGACGCCCTCCGCTCCGTCTGGGACGGTCGCCGTGATCCGATCGGCGAGGTCGGCGAGGAGCTCCTGCTTGTTCGCGACGTGCCAGTAGAGGGCGCTCGGCTGCACGTCGAGCCGGGCCGCGATGCGGCGCATGGAGAGATCGGCCAGCCCCACCTCGTCGAGAAGGGCGAGGGCGGTCCGTGCGACGCTCTCCCGATCGTGACGGGCGGGATTCGTCTCGGGACTCATGCCCCCACTATAGTGAACGGCGTTCAGGTGAACGGTGTTCAGGAGGATGCATGCGCTGGCGGGAGCGGGACGCGACGACGATCGCGGAGCCGGGGACGCTGCGTCTCGACGGCGTGGGCGTGACCGTCGACGACCGCGTGCTCCTCGACGACGTGACGCTGGAGCTCACCGCACCGCGCATCGCCGTGATCGGAGCGAACGGCTCGGGGAAGTCGACGTTCGCCCGGCTGCTGAACGGCCTCATGACGCCGACCACGGGAACGGTCACCGTCCACGGCCTCGACGCGCTCCGGGAGCGGACCGCCGTGCGCCGCCGGGTGGGCTTCGTCTTCACCGATCCGGATGCCCAGATCCTGATGCCGACTCCGGCCGAGGATCTCGCGCTGTCGCTCCGAGGGCGGCCCCGTGACGAGATCGCCGCCCGCGTTCAGGAGACCCTGGAGCGCCACGGTCTCGGTGCCCACGCCGACATCCCGGCGTCGTCGCTCTCGGGAGGACAGAAGCAGATGCTGGCCCTCGCCGCGGTGCTCCTCGCCGAGCCGGCGCTGATCGTGGCGGACGAGCCGACGACGCTCCTCGACCTGCGCAACGCGCGGCGCATCGGAGACCTCCTTCTGTCGCAGGAGGCGCAGGTGCTGATCGTGACCCACGATCTCGAGCTCGCGGCCCGCTGCGACACCGCCGTCCTGTTCGACGGCGGGCGCGTCGTCGATCAGGGAGAGCCCGAGGCGGTCATCGCACGCTACCGTCGGTTGTGCGCATGATCGTGCCGTCCCCGGTCGGTGCGGGATTGCTGCATGGGGTGCCGGCCGGTCCGAAGCTGGCGGGTCTCGCCATCGCGGCGCTCCCGTTGACGCTGTTCCCGCAGGGGCCGCTCAGCATCGCGGTCTGCCTCGCGACCGTGCTCGCGCTCTACCCGATCGCGGGGGTGCCGCTCTCCGCCGCGGTGACGGAGCTGTGGCGGCTGCGTGCGGTCCTGCTCGTGCTCGCGATCGCCCTCGCCGTCTTCGTGTCTCCCGTCGCCGCCTGGGTGAGCACCGGGCGGGTCGCCGTGCTGCTGCTGCTCGCCGCCCTCCTCACCCTGACCACGCGCATGGCCGATCTCCTGGCCGTGCTGCAGCGCCTCCTGCGTCCGCTGCGGCGCGTCGGGGTCGATCCGGAGGCGGTGTCGATGGCGGTGTCGCTCACGCTGACCATGGTTCCCGTCGTGGCCGGACTCGCGCAGCGGGTGCGGGACGCGGAGCGCGCACGTGGAGTCCGCCTGGGCGTGCGCAGCGTGGTGCCGCTGCTCGTGCTGACGCTGCGCCACGCGGATCAGGTCGGCGATGCCCTCGCGGCCCGCGGAGTCGGCTGACGGTCACGCCAGGACGGGGCGTCCGGTGTGACCAGCAAGCCGCAGCGCCGCGACCAGGAGCAGCACCGCGAGGGCGGCGGTGGAGACCGTCGTGCCGAGGACGAGCAGCAGCACCACTCCGGCGAGACCGAGGACGGTTCCCACGGCCAGGCGGCGCCGCGAGGACGTGGCCTGCGGCGAGGGGTGATTCTCGAACCGGTCGACACGGACCGCGACCAGCGCGGTGAGGACGACAGCCGTCAGGAGCCACAGCGGGCGGGCGGCCCACCACTCCGCGCTGTCGAGCGTGGGCAGAGTGAATCCGCCGAGGAGGGCGACCAGGGCCGTCGCCCCGGCCATCGCCAGCAGCACCGGCATGTGCCAGAGGTAGATCGTCATCGTCCGCCGGGTGACGAAGGCGGTGAACGCGGCCACCGGACGGCGAAGACTGAGGCGCCCGATGTGCGGCCGGTACAGGGAGAACAGGATCGTGTGGATCAGCCCGACCAGCAGCAGGGCGCACGTGGGCGGGTTGATGTTGGCGATGAGGTCGGGGGAGTACGCGCCGATGAGGAACAGGACGACGAGCACCCCGAGGGCGCCGATGCCTATCGTGACGCGGGTCCGGCGACGAAGGGCGTCCACGCGGCCGTCGGCGAGGAGGAATCCGAGCTGCTGCATCGTCAACCACACGAAAGCGAGGTTGAGGAAGCCCACGGCGTCCGTCCCGGTCACGGCCCGCAGGACATCGACCGCCACGGCCGCGGTGGCGAGGACGGTGATCGTGCGCAGGGGCGCGCGCTCGTGCAGGGCGACGAGCGCGGGGAGCAGCGCCTGACACAGCAGGAAGACCCCGAGGAACCACAGCGGCTGTCCGTATCGGAAGCCGGCGACGGCGATGAGATCCGGCGCGACACCGAGGACGGTGAGCACCGCGAGCGCGACCCCGACCGCGCCGACCGTGAACAGGGCCGGGCGCAGGAGCCGGTGCACCCGACCGGCCACGAAGGCGGTCGCGCTCCCGCCGCGGGCGCGGAGGCGGCGGTACGCGAGGAGCCCGGAGAATCCGCCGATCACGAAGAAGAGCGGCATCACCTGCAGCAGCCAACTCAGCGGGGCGATCCAGCTCGTGCCGTCGCTCGCATTCTCGAACACCGGTCCGGTCTCGGACACCGTGACCCCGACCATGACGGCGTGCAGCAGGACGACACCGAGCACGCAGAGGGCGCGCACGACGTCGATGCCGGTGTCGCGGTGACCCGCGTGGCCGGATGAAGCGGGGGCGGGGGCGGGGG
>NZ_QCXO01000013.1:0-38742 GCF_023383675.1 Microbacterium sp. ER1 | reverse complement strand
CGGGAACCCGGGGGACGGGAACCGGGACGGGCTACTTCACGCTGCCGGCGGTGAGGCCGCCGACGAGACGCTTCTCGATGAGCATGAAGAGGATGATGACGGGCAGGATCGCGACGATCGAGACGCCGAACACGTACTGCCAGCTCGTCTCGTACTGACCGACGAACTTCGTGAGCGCGACCGACAGCGGCTGGTTCTTGTCCGTCGACAGGATCACCAGCGAGGCGGCGAACTCGTTCCAGCAGGCCACGAACGTGAACACGATCGCGGTGACGATGCCCGGCCAGACGAGCGGGAGGTTGATCCGGAACAGGACAGTGAGGCGCCCGGCACCGTCGATCTGCGCCGCCTCGTCGACCTCCTTGGGGATGCCGGCGAAGAACGAGTGCATGATCCACACGGCGAACGACAGGTTGAAGGCCGCGTTGATGAAGATCATCGCGGTCCAGGTGTCGCCGAGGCCGAGGACGGTGAACTGCCGGAACAGGCCCGACGTGAGCACCGCCGGCTGCAGCATCTGCGTCACGATCACGAGGAACAGGAACACCATGCGGCCGGGGAAGCGGAACCGGGCCGTGTAGTACGCCGCCGGGAGCGACACGAGCAGCACCAGGAGCGTCGCGAACACGGAGATGACGATGGTCGAGACGAGGTTGTACGGCAGCGGCGTCTCGGGCGTCGACCACATCGTGAGGTAGTTCTCCCAGTGCCACTCCACCGGGAGGTAGGTCGGGTCGACCGAGCGGATCTGCGCCTTCGTCTTCACCGATCCGAAGAACATGATGAGGTACGGCAGCACGAAGACCGCGAGCACGAGGAACCCGGCGGCGGTGCGCAGGATCACCCGGGGCAGCGTCACCTGATCCGCGGTGTAGCGGCGCCGGCGGCCGGGCATCGGCGGGGTGCGCCGTCCGCGGGAGTCGGCGGTGGTCACGAGGGCGGTCTCGGTCACGGTCATGATCAGACCTCCTTCATGGGCTTGACGATCTTGACGTAGGCCGCGACGATCGCGATCACGATGAGGAAGGCCACGACCGACAGGGCGCTCGCGACGTCGACCTTCTTCTGCAGCTCGATGTACTTGAAGATGAGCGTCATGATCGTGTCGGCGCCGTAGCCCGGGATCGACCCGGTCATCACCTTGAGGATCGGCAGCGAGTTGAAGACGTTGATGATGTTGATGAGGATCGCCACGGCGAGGGCGCTCCGCAGCTGCGGCAGGACGATCGACCAGTAGGTGCGGGCCGCTCCGGCGCCGTCCATCTTGGCGGCCTCGATCGCGTCGGCGGGGACGGACTGCAGCCCCGCGAGGATCGTGTAGGTCGTGAAGGGCAGCGACACGAACACCGCGATGACGATGGACCAGGCGAACGCCGTCGTCGGGTTCTTCGTCCAGCCGTAGCCCACCGCGTCGTCGGAGAGCCCGATGTCGTAGAGGAACTTGTTGAAGACCCCGAAGTACGGCTCGAGGCTGTAGTAGAAGACCATCGTGGTCATCACCACGGACGCGGCCCACGGCACGATGACAGCCATCCGCACGAGCTGGCGACCCGGGAACGCCTTGTTGAGGATCTGCGCGAGGCCGAGCGAGATCACGACCGTGAACAGCACGACCGACACGACCCAGACGATCGTGCGGACGAAGATCGGCCAGAACTCCGGGAACGTGAAGACGGTCACGAAGTTGTCGAAGCCGACCGAGCCCTTGTCCAGACCCGAGAGCGAGATGTCACGGGTGGAGTTGAAGAACATGACGCCGGCGGGGAACAGCACCACGCCGATGATGAGCACCAGCGCGGGGGCGATCCACGGCAGCGCCTGCAGGAGGTCCCGCCCGCCGGGGCGACCGCGCACGGCCGTCCCGGCGTCCGGGGTGCGGGGGCGGCCGGTGGCCGCCCCCGCGAGGTTCGAGGATTCTGTCGTCTGGCTCATGGGGGATACCCGAACCTCTCCGTTCCGCGGGTCAGCCCGCGTCCACCTGGTCCTGGATCTGCTTCAGCACATCGGCCGCCGGCTGATCCTGGATCTGTCCGAACAGCGACTTGAAGGCGCCGTCCGCGGCCGACCACTTCGGGTTGGTCGACGGGTAGAACTGCGCGTCGGGCAGCACGTCGAGGAACGGCTTGAGGGCCTCCTCGCCGGACAGCTCCTCGGCGCCGGACTTCGTGACGGGGAGGAAGCCCTCCGCCTGGACCCACGGCACGTAGACCTCGGGCGAGTAGAAGTAGTCGAGGAACTTCGTGATCGCCTCCTGCTTGTCTCCGTCGTTCTCGAACGCCATGAGCTGGTCCATGACGCCGAGGGTGAACGGCGAGCCGTCCTTCGTCGGGATCGGCACGATCGAGTAGTCGAGGTCCGGGTTGTTGTCGGCGATCTGGCCGACCGTCGGCGGCAGGCCGACCTGCATGCCGATCTTGCCCTGAATGAAGATGTCCATCAGCGGGGAGCGCTGCGTGGAGCCGGGGTCGGCCTGGGTCGCCCCGGCGTCGATCATCTTCTTGATCTGCTCGGCGCCGACGAGGTTCTCCGGGGTGTCGATGGTGATCTCCGACGCGTCGCCGAAGGATCCACCGCCGCCCCAGAGCCAGACGGCGGCCTCGGCCTGCGCCTCCTCCGAGCCGAGCGGCATGCCGTAGCCCGCGACACCGCCGCCGAGCCCGGACACCTTGGTCGCCGCGTCGAGCAGGGAGTCCCAGTCGGTCGGCGCCTCGACGCCCGCCTGGGACAGGAGGTCGTTGTTGACGAACAGGGCACGCGCGGAGGCGATCATCGGCAGGGCGTAGGCGGTGCCGTCGACCTCGGCGTTGGCGAGGAAGGAGTCCTGGAAGTCGGAGTAGACGTCGTCCGACACGACCTCCTCGACCGGGTAGAGCAGCTCGTCCTCGACGAAGCCCGCGAACGGGCCGCCGTTGTAGATGTCGGGCGCCTCGCCGGCCTGGACCTTCGTGGAGATGACCTTCTCGAGGTTGTCCCACGACTGCACCTCGAGGTTGACGGTGATGTCGGGGTTGTCCTTCGTGAAACCGTCGATGACGTCTTCCCAGAGACCCTTCGTGGCGTCGGAGTAGCTGGGGACGAGCAGGTCGAGCGTGCTGGCGTCGTCGCCGCCGCCGCTGTCTCCTCCCGATCCGCCGAAACCGCAGGATGCGAGCGACAGCGTGGCGACGGCCGCGACCGCTGCGGCCCCGTATCGCCGTGACTTGTTCATGGGCATTGCATTCCTCACTGTGGGTGCTGCTCCAGCGGGCGGGATCCGCTCTCCGGAGAGGGGGGTGGTGCACAGTCGCAGAACACTCCACGCGACGGTGCGTGTTGATCACGCCGCCGAGGTGGTCGCGATCGTCCGAGCGGGGGCTCGGGGGAACTCGTCCCGATTATTTGTCAGGCAAACAAACAAATCAAGATGTTGCTCTCTTGGGACGAAATACTATGATCGGATCACGCCCGAAACAATCACAAGTACGCAACAACTCGTCCGAAAGGCCTCCTCATGACCGATTCGCTGCCCGGCGCGCACATGCGCGAAGAGCTCCGCTCCCAGCCGCAGATGTGGGCCACCGCCGCCGAGCTCACCGCCGAGCAGGCCCTCCTGCCGACCCGCGGGGCACGGGTCGCGGTCGTCGGCTGCGGCACCTCGTGGTTCATGGCCCAGTCGTACGCCGCGCTGCGCGAATCGTCCGGCCATGGCGAGACCGATGCGTTCGCGGCGTCCGAGGCCTTCATCGACCGCGGCTACGACGCGGTCGTCGCCCTCACCCGCTCCGGCACCACGACCGAGGTCCTGGAACTCGTCGACCGCATCAAGGGGCGCACCCGCACGATCGGCGTGATCGGCGACCCCGACTCCCCGCTCGTCTCGCTCGTCGACGACGCGGTGCTGCTGCCGTTCGCCGACGAGCAGTCGGTCGTGCAGACGCGCTTCGCCACGACGGCGCTCGCCCTCTTCCGGGCGTCGCTGGGCGAAGACCTCTCCGGGGCCATCGCCGACGCCACGGCCGTGCTCGCCGAGGAGGGCGACGACACCGAGCTGCGCGACGCCGAGCAGTACACGTTCCTCGGGCGGGGCTGGACGATCGGCCTGGCCCACGAGGCCGCCCTGAAGCTGCGCGAGTCGTCGCAGTCGTGGACCGAGGCGTACCCGTCGATGGACTACCGTCACGGTCCGATCGCCATCGCCGCGCCGGGCCGGGTGACGTGGCAGTTCGGAGAGGCGCCGGAAGGGCTGGCCGCGGAGGTGCGCGCCACGGGCGCCCGTTTCGAGCACCGCGCGATCGATCCGCTCGCCGACCTCGTGCGCCTGCACCGGACGGCCCTCGACCGTGCCGTGGCCCGCGGGCTCGACCCCGACCAGCCGCGCAACCTCACGCGATCCGTCATCCTGGATGCATGACGCCAGCGATCCCCGGAGCCGAGCGATGACCCCGAACGACGCCGCGGACGCCATCCCCGACGTCGCGAGGGACGAGGCCGGCGAGAAGCTCGCCGCGGTGCGCACGCTCGGCGCCGGGTCGCCCGTCCTGGCCTTCGACGTCGGCGGGACGGACATCAAGTCGGCGCTGTTCGACGCGGAAGGGCGGGCGCTCGGCCTCCGTCGCACGCCCACCCCCACGGCCGACGGCGACCGCACCCCCGCGCTGCTCGACCGGCTGCAGGTGCTCGCCGCGCAGCTCCGCGACGAGCATCCCGACGTGACGCCGCGCGCCGCCGGGCTCGTGGTGCCGGGGATCGTCGACGCGGCCGCCGGGGTCGGCGTGTTCGCGAGCAACATGGGCTGGCGGGACGCGCCGCTGCGCGCGCTCGCCGCGGAACGTCTCGGCCTCCCCGTCGCGTTCGAGCACGACGTGCGCGCCGCGAGCTGGGCCGAGCACGAGCTGGGCGGCGCGCGGGCCTACGACGACGCGGTGATCCTCGTGATCGGCACCGGCATCGCCGGGGCCCTGCTCGTCGGCGGCCGCCCCTACACGGCCGGGGGCTACGCCGGCGAGATCGGGCACTCCCCGATCGCCGACGGACCGGTGTGCCCGTGCGGTGCCCGTGGCTGTCTGGAGGCCGTCGCCTCGGCGGGCGCCATCGCGCGCCGCTACCGGGAGGCCACGGGGACGACCCCGGACGGCGCCAAGGACGTCATCGCCCGAGCGGCCGCCGGGGATCGGGTCGCCGCCGACATCTGGGACTCGGCTCTGGACGCGCTCACCCTGTCGCTCGCGCAGCTGACCGCCGTGGTCGCCCCCGAGGCCGTGGTGATCGGCGGCGGACTGTCGCGGGCGGGGGGCGCGCTCTTCGACGAGCTGCGCACCCGCCTCGCCGCCCGCCTCAGCTTCCACCGCCTCCCCGCGCTCGTCCCCGCCGAGCTGTCCGGCAACGCGGGCCTGATCGGCGCCGCCCTCCGTGCCAGGGAGCTCGCATGATCCTCACCGTCACCCCGAACCCCGCGCTCGACCTCACCTGGGAGGTCGATCGGCTCGTGGCCGGCGGGACGCACCGCGCCGACACCGGGGCGTCCCGCGCCGGCGGCAAGGGTCTCAACGTCGCGCGGGTCGCGCATGCCGAGGGGGCCTCCGTCCTCGCGCTGACCACGGCCGGCGGTCCGGTCGGCGCGGAGTTCGCCGCGGAGCTCACGGCCAGCGGGGTGCCCCATGTGCTCGTGCCCGTCGCGGCCGACACGCGTCGCAGCATCGCCCTCGTCGATGATGCTGCGGGCGACACCACGATCGTCAACGAGCGAGGGGTGAACCCGACCGATGCCGAGTGGGGCGGGCTTCTCGCGGAGGTCGTCGACCGGCTTCCCGGCGCCGCGGTCCTCGTCGTCTCAGGGAGCCTTCCGCCCGGGGCGCCGGAGTCGCTCGTGCCGATGCTCGTCGCGGTGGGTGCGGACGCCCGCGTCCCGGTGATCGTCGACACCTCCGGCCCGGCCCTCCTGCGCGCCGCCGACGCCGGGGCGACCGTGCTCAAGCCCAACGCCGCGGAGCTCGCCGAGGCCACCGGGATCGCCGACCCCGTCGAGGGCGCGCGCTCGCTGCTGGCCCGCGGTGCCGAGCTCGTGCTCCTGTCGCTCGGTGCCGACGGCATGCTCGCGGTCACCGCGACCGATCTCCTGCACGCCCGACTCGACGAGCCGCTCTCCGGCAACCCGACCGGCGCCGGAGACGCCGCGGTCGCGGCCTGCGCCGTGCTCACCGCGGAGGGCGAGCGCGACCCCGAGGTCATCCTCCGTCGCGCGACCGCGTGGTCGGCAGCCGCCGTCCTCATGCCGCTCGCCGGCGACATCTCCCCCCGCTGGCGCGCGCTCGAGGAGCAGCTCCGCGTCTCCCGCCCCGACCCCGCCTCGTTCCGGAAGGACCCTTCGTGACCCTCGTCTCCGCTCGGGAGCTCGTCTCCGCGGCTGCCACCGCCGGCACCGGCATCGGCGCGTTCAACGTCATCCACCTGGAGACCGCAGAGGGCCTCGTCCGGGCCTCCGCGCTCGCCCAGCTCCCCGTGATCCTGCAGATCTCGCAGAACTGCGCCGACTACCACGGCGGTCTGGAGCCGATCGCCCTCGCGACGCTCGCCGCGGCACGACGCGCGGAGACCCCGGTGGCGGTGCACCTCGACCATGCGGAGCGACCGGAGCTCGTCGATGAGGCCGTGGCCCTCGGCTTCGGCTCGGTCATGTTCGACGGCGGCGCGCTGCCCTACGACGAGAACGTGGAGGTCACCGCCGAGGTCGCCGCCCGGGCCCGCGCGGCGGGGGTGTACGTGGAGGGCGAGCTCGGCGAGGTGGGCGGGAAGGACGGCGCCCACGCCCCCGGTGTCCGCACCGATCCGGACGAGGCGCGGGCGTTCGTGGCCGCCACCGGCGTGGACGCCCTCGCCGTGGCCGTGGGGTCGTCGCACGCCATGACCGACCGCACCGCCTCCCTCGACCTCGACCTCATCGGCCGCCTGCGTGCGGCTCTGCGTGGCGCCGCCGCGGACGGGACCGACGTGCCCCTGGTGCTGCACGGCTCGTCCGGGGTGGCCGACGCCGTGATCGCCGATGCCGTGCGCGCCGGGATGACGAAGGTCAACGTCTCCACCCACCTCAACGGCTTCTTCACCCGCGCGGTCCGCGAGGTGCTCGCCGCCGACGAGCGTCTCGTCGACTCCCGCAAGTACCTCGCTCCCGCCCGCGCCGCCCTCGCGGACGAAGCGGCCCGGATGCTGCGACTGTTCGCCCTGCTGCCGTCGCAGAATCCCGCTCCGGTCGCAGAGGTTCCCGGCACGGCTGCGACCTCGACGCGAAACGACGACCGGTGAAGCGCGCGGCCCGACTGCACGCGATCCTCGACCTCCTCGCGGCGGACGGAGAGGTCACGGTGGAGGAGCTGGTGGAGCGGTTCGGGGCCTCCCCGGCCACCACCCGCCGCGACCTCGACTCCCTCGCCGAGCAGCGGCTGCTCACCCGCACGCACGGCGGTGCCGTCGCCCAGACCGTCGCCTACGAACTGCCGCTCCGCTACAAGAGCCATCTCCGCACGCACGAGAAGGAGAGCATCGCGCAGACCGCGGCGGGGCTCGTCACCCCCGGCATGGTGGTCGGCCTCTCCGGCGGCACGACCACCACCGCCATCGCGGCCGCGCTCGCCGCCCGCGAGGACTTGGCGGCGGAGGGCGGGATCACGGTGGTCACCAATGCCGTGAACATCGCCGCCCAGCTCGCGACCCGCCCGGAGATGAAGGTGGTCGTCACGGGCGGGGTCATCCACTCGCGCACCTATGAGCTCGTCGGCCCGTTCGTCGAGCAGCTCCTCCGCGGGGTGCGGCTGGACCTCGCGTTCATCGGCGTGAACGGGATGGACGCGGCAGCCGGGGCGACCACGCAGGACGAGCGCGAGGCGGCGGTGAACCGGATGATGGCGGAGCGGGCGCGGCGGGCGGTCGTCGTGACCGACGGCAGCAAGCTCGGGGCCGAGGCCTTCTCCACCGTCGGCGGGGCGGAACTCTTCGCCACGGTCATCACGGATCGAGGGGCCGACGGGGCCGCCGTCGACGCGCTGCGCGCTGCGGGCTACACGGTCCTGCTCGCCTGAGGCCTCAGGCCGCACGCGGACGCCCCGAGGGCCTCGGCGTCCCCAGATCGCCGAGGCCCTGCGGGAGCATCGCGGCTGCATACCGCGACGCTCCCGGAGCAGATGGTGTCCGTCTCGTCTTCCCGCTCCCCAGCGGCGTTTCCCCAGAACCGACGGCGCCTCCCTCGTGCCTCTCCCTTCGAGGCCTTTCGCTCGACACCTTCCGAAGAACAGGAGAAGGCGGGTGCGATTCTGATACCCCGATCCGGGAAAAAAGTCAGAATCCGTTGCCGTGACACTGGAACGGGGCGGAAACCCCCGTCCTGAGCGCGGCGCTCGCCAGGGCGTCGGCGGGGGACGCGCCGCCGGCGAGGCCCTCGTGGACCGCCGTCAGGAGCTCGCACGCGTCGTCGTCCGGCACCGTGACGGGAGCCGCGATCACCGCCTCCGCGCCCGCGTGCAACCACACGCGCGTCATGCCCAGGGCCTCCTCGCCCCAGCGCACGGAGGACCGACCCAGCTCGCACGCCGAGAGGATCACGGTCCGCGGCACCCGGTCGATGAGGTCGACGTCGTAGCCGAAGAGCACGCCGTCGGCGAGTTCGAACCCGGAGAACAGCGGATTGTCGACCGCGTGACGCCCGTGCGCGGCGATGTGGAGCACGTCGACGGAGGCCGCCAGCGCGGTGACGGCGCTCACGGTCGCGGTGGTGTCCTGCAGCGTCCGGGTCGTTCCCCGTCCCGCCCACGACTCCGCCGCGCGCTGGACCTCTTCCGCCGCCCGCGGCACGCGCGGTCCCGCCGCGAACCCGACGCGCGGGGCTGAGGAAGCGGAGGCATCCCCGTCGAGCCAGCGCGAGACCGAGGTCGCGAGGGTGAACGGCACGCCGTGCATGCCAGGGAGCATGGCCCACGGCACCCCGCCGAGGATTCCGGGAACGGTGATCACGAATCGCGCGGCGCCCGCGGCGGCCCGGCGCATCGGCCCGAGCAGCTCCTCGTCGAGGACCGCGAGGCGCGCCGCCAGAGCACGCGCGGTCACCGGACCCATCGCGCCGTCCCGCGTGAGCGCGGCCATGTCGAGGTCGGCGCGCAGGCCGTCGAGAGCGGCCCGCACCCGCGGCCAGGACAGGTCGACGAGGGTCGCGCCGTCCGGCTGCACCACGACCCCGTGCAGTCCGGTGCCGGTGTAGACGTAGGCGAGCACCGCGGTATCGGCGGAGAGGAGCGCGGTGGTCTCCGCCAGTGTTCGGCGCTCCCTCGTCGCCCCGGAGCCGGTGGCCGACCACTGCCGCTCGCGCACCCGGTCGCGGAGCGCGCGCACGGTGGGGTCGGTCGTCCAGTCCGCCCCCGCGAGGTCGGCGCGCAGCATCCGGAGCTCGGCGAGGTCGGCGGCGAGGGCGTCATCGTGCGGGGGACGGACCGGGGCGACCTGCTGACTGAGGTGCCGGGCGCGCTCGGACCACTCGAAGAGCGTCGCCGGGTCGCGACGGCGGACGGCAGCGGCGAGTCCCGTGAACACGAGGTCGCTGGCATGCATGGCGACGGAGGCCTGCAGGTCGAGGGCGCCGAACGAGCGCTGCCATGCCGACAGCAGGTCGAGCCCCGTGGCCGCGGCGCGCAGCGCCTCCCCGTCGCGACCGCGTCCGGCGGCGCGGGCCGCGCGCACCTCCTGCGCGCGGAGTCGGAGCGGCGTCGGGGCCGAGGCGGGGATGCGGGGGAGGCGGCCGGTGCCGTCGCGGCGGGCGCTCAACCGCAGGGCCGTGGCCTCGGTGCGGAAGCCGCTCCGGTCGAGCTCCTGCGCCACCTGCTCCCACGCGGCGGCGTCGAGCGGGCGATCGGGCCGGATCCGCTGTCGGGCTTCCAGCTCCACCGCCGCGGCGCGGGCCGCCCAGCCGCTGCTGCCGAGGGCGGTGAAGCGGCGGGCGGCCGTCCTCGCCGCCCGCGCCGCGGCTCGCGGATCGTGGCGGACGAGCGAGCGGGCGAGGTGGAACTCCGCCTCCCCCCGGGCCTGGCGCATCCGCTGGGCGCCGAACTGCACGGCCACGCGGGCGAGCAGCGCCTCCGCCTCGGTCGTCAGCCCGGCGTCGCGGAGCACCTCGGCGCGGTCGAGGTCGCTGATGGCGGTGGCGAGGGCGCTGGTGGCGGCGAACGTCGGCCGGGATTCGGCCATCAGGCGCAGCGCCGACACGAGGTCGCCGCCGAGGAGTGCGGCATAGCCGAGGTTGTGCGTGGCCTCGGCGAGCGAGTCCCGTTCGTCGTGCGCCTCGTAGATCGAGATCGCACGGCGGAGATCGGCCATGCAGGTGTCCAGCTGATGGCGCTGCATCCGCACCACCGCCCGGTTCATCAGGCAGTTGGCGAGGGCGGGGGTCTCGGTCCCGGTCGCGGCCAGGGCGTCGATCGCGGTGGTCAGGCTCGCCTCGGCCTCCTCCATCCTGCCCCCGTGCATGAGGAGGGCGCCGAGCTGCCCGCCGAGGAGGGCGACCGTCTCGGCCTGCAGCCCGTCCCTGGCCAGCGCCTCCCGGCACAGCGCCTCCGCGGCCGCGGGCTCACCGGTCTGCGCGAGCACGTAGGCAGCCGTCCCGTCGATGCGGGCGCGGAGGTCCGCGTCGTCGGTGCGGGCGGCGGCCTTCTCCAGTTCCCGCCTGGCACGGGTGAACTGCCGGGCGTTGGCCGCCTCGACGCCGCGTCGGTGCAGCGCGCTCGCGGACAGGGGCATCCGTCCAGGATGCCGTGCCGGAGCGGTCGTGCGGAAGGGTGCGAGGGGTCAGAGCCGCTCGTGCGGCGTCGGCAGGGACTTCAGCACGGCGGCGACGGCCTTCCCGGCGACGGCGGGCTTCACCCCCGCGGCCGGGACGGCGCCGAGCTGGGCCGCGACCCGACCGGCGATGTACGGAGCGGCGAAGGAGGTGCCGCTCCACACCGCGAAGCCGCCGCGGTAGTCGTCCGGGTCGAGCGTCTCGCGCGGCAGCCCGTCGATGTCCGCGCGGGTCGCGGCCTGCGCGCCGCCGACGAAGGCGGGCGAGGTGCTGACCACGGCGGCGCCCGGGGCGTACACCTGCACCCAGGGGCCGACGTTCGAGAACAGGGCGACGGAGTGCGCCGACGGGTTCAGGGCGCCGACCGACACGTGCGGAGCGCCGTCGTCGGACGGCAGCCCGTTGTCGGCGCCGGGCCACGGCCACAGCGAGGCGGGGAACGAGGGCCGATCGATCGCGTCGTTGCCGGCCGAGCAGACGACCACGCAGCCGAGCTCCCTGGCCTTCGCGAGCAGCTCGTACAGGGTCCTGCTGAAGAGCCCGTCGGTCGGGGTCTCGTGGTAGTAGCTGAGGGAGAGATTGAGCACGTCGATCGGGAAGCCAGTCGTCGGGTCCTCGCGGTGCCGCCGCAGCAGTTCCACGACCTGCGCCACGGTCTCCAGGAGCGTGCTCTCGTCGACCACCCCGAGCGCCCCGGCGACGCGGATGGAGAGGATGTCGGCGTCCGGGGCGGCCTGACGCACGAGGCCCGCGATGAAGGTGCCGTGACCGGCCACCGCGTCGATCTCGCCGTCGAGCTGCCCGTACAGGTCGGGGTAGCGTTCGGGGTCGGCGTCGTCCGTGAAGCCCACGGGGACGCCGTCGAGTTCGACGTGCCGGGTGACGATGTCGGACGGCAGCCAGGCGTGCTCGCCGCAGCCGGTGTCGAGGATCGCCACGACCGGTCGTCGTCCGCGCTTCGGAGCGGCGGCTCGAGCCGGAGCGGGGCCGAGCCAGGTGACCGGCTGCCGGGCCCCGCGTCCGGGCTCCAGGTAGTCGTCGCTGCCGCCTCCGCCGGGAGCGGCACCGCGGACGGGGTTCGTCCGCGTGAACGGGTTGGTCCGGGTGAACGGGTTCGTCCGGGTGAACGGGTTGAGTCCGACCGGATCGATCGACAGCACGTGCTCCAGGCTGGTCCGCGGCATGGTCGAGCGCGACAGTCGGCGCGCGCGCTGCAGCACCCGCCAGGCGTCGGGCGCCACGGGGGACTCGCCCCTGGTCGGCTCATCCGGCGTGGTCAGGCGCGCCCGCAGGAACCCCGCGACACCCGGGACGAGCTCGCCGTTCCCGATCTCTCGCTCCGGCGACTCCAGCTCCAGCCGCCAGCCGAAGGAGTCCGCGGCATCCCTCAGGGCGCGCAGCTCGCGGTCGTACGCCTCCTCCTCGCCGAGGGCACGCGTGATGAGCAGCCGCTCGGGCAGGTACGCGGTGGGGAACGCGCGGATCCCATCCACCGGTTCCGTGCTGGGGTCGAGGGCGGTGCCGCGGCGGATCGATCCCTCCGCGCGGTCCTGCCAGGTCCATCCCTGGGGCTGCTCCATCGGTCATCCTCTCCGTGGGCATCGCCGGCGACGGCGCCGGCGATGCGGGGTCACAACTCGAACTGCGGGGTCTCCAGGGTGCGGGTCTCATCGCCGACCGTCGCGGTCAGGCGCACGCGGCTGAGCCCAGACGGCACCTCGTCGAACACGAATCGGCCGGTCTCCGCCGGGGTCGTGCGGCGCTCGCGCTCGCCCTGCAGCAACAGGATCTCCGCGGCGGCGGTGTCCACCCAGCCGTCGATCCGCCGTCGCCCGGACGCGGTCGTCGTGACGTGGAGGAGGATGCTCGTGCTGCCGTCGCTGAACTGCAGGGTGAGGGCGTCGGTCTCGCCGCGGACCGCGCCGAGCTGGCCTTCCACGAGCGTGAGCAGAGCGTACTCGCGGTTGAGCCCGTCCGCGGCGACCGCGGCGACCATCCGGTCGATCAGCCCGGCCGGGACGGGATCGACCTCTCTCCAGAGGCTGCGCAGGCGGGCGAACAGCCGGGCGTCGTCCTCATCGCTCATGATCGTCCCTCCGTCCGGGTGGCCGGGGCGTCGAGGAGGTCGCGGAGCTTCGCGAGGCAGCGGCTGCGGGTCGGGCCGATGCTGCCGACCGGCATGGAGAGGTCGCGGGCGAGGCGCGCGTAGTCCGGGCGGTCCTCGAAGGCGATCACCCGGAGCAGGCGCTGACAGCGCTCGGCGAGGCGGCGGACGGCGGCCCAGAGTCGGCGGTTCTCGTCGTCGAGCGCGGCGTGCTCCTCGGCGGACGCCTGCTCCGGAAGGAGGGCGTCCAGGTCATCGGATTCCGCGGTGTCGACGCGACCGACGGCCTTGCCGACCTTCCAGGCCTCGCGGCGGGCGGTGGTCGTGAGCCAGGCCGAGACGGCACGCGAGTCGGCGATGGCGCCGTGGCCGCGCACGAGCTGGAGCCAGGTCGTCTGCACGACGTCTTCCGCGAGGGTGCGTTCGAGGCCGTAGGCGCGCACGACGTGCCAGAGCACGGGCGTCATCAGCCGTACCAGGTCGTCCATCGAGCGGCCGTCGCCATCGCGCCACGCATCGAACAGGTCCGCGGCGCGTTCCCAGCGTGCGCGCCCGTCGTCGGATGCCGGATCGAAGGCGGCGCCGGGGGCACCGTCGATCATGAAGCCCATTGTGATCACACCTACCAGGAGCACGGCAAGGGCTCGGTGATACATGTCGCCGTCCAAGAATTCCGACGGCCGGATCCGTGGTGCGACGCCGCCCTCGCTAGCGTGGAGGGGTGATCGCTCTCGTCGTCGTGCTGTTCCTCAACGCCGGTTTCAACGTGCTCGTCTGGCCGCGGTTCTACAGCCGCGTCGCGAAGGACCCGCGTGCCAGGGACGAGAACGGCAAGGCCACCCCGTTCCTCCGCGTGCACGTCATCCTCATCGCGATCGCGCTGGTGCTGGCCGTGGCCTCCGCGGCGGCGGGGATCACCGTGCTCGCGCTCGCGCTCGCGCCATGAATCGGTGGTCTCCTATCGGCTCTGATGTGACGGCGACCGACATCGATCGCGACCACTGTCCCGGGTGAGCCGCCGGCGAGATGTGTTCAGCTCTACGCGTTAGACGTCTTTGAACAAGACGAGAATCGGGAGAATCGGCACGGCGGTTGTCGCAGGATTGGTTGCTGAAGGGTGATTCGTGCGGATCGGTAGCCTGGGAGCATGCCGGAACTCTTCCGAAGTGCCGCCGGAAGCTTGCAGGAAGCCGGGTGGACGTTTGAGCCGCCGACGTCGATGGAGAACGGCGTTCCCTCCCCGCTGCGCGCGGCACCCGAAACGGTGATCCGCTGGGTGTCCTCGTTCTCACTCCTGTCGAGCTCAGACGAGACGGTGTGGTTCTTGTCCCGCGACGACTACTCGACCGGCGCGGAGGGGGCGTTCGCGTGGAACGAGTGTGAACTGCTGAGCATCCAGGCTGCGACGACGGATGATGAGGCGGTCGCGGTCTCCCGTTTCTGGAGGCGCCACGCACCCATCCTGCTTTCCGTTCGCAACGGATACGAGTACCTGGCGGTGCGAGACGACGGAGCAGTCGTCCACGGTTCCGAGCCAGAGTTCGAAGAAGCGGTCGTCGTGTTCTCTCACTTCGAAGATCTGCTGAGGTACACCACCGCGCGGCCGGCCCGGCGCGACCAGGTCGTCGACAGCTTGCTGTTCGGTGCCGCCGACGTCACTGGCCCGACGCCAGGCGACTAGCGCAGTGTCTCCACCTCAGTCCCCCTCGTACCGGGCGGCGTGCGCGGCCCAGCGAGACTCGACCGGGAGGCTGCGGAGGGCGCGGTTCCCGATCGCGAGGGCGGCGGCCACCACGCAGAGGGCCGCGCAGATGAGGATGGTGCCCTGTCGTCCGAGCCCGGCCAGGCCGAAGCCGGCGATGAGCGGGGCGAGCGGCATCGCGCCCATCGCGAGGACCCCCATGGCGCTGTTCGCGCGTCCCAGCAGTCGAGACGGCGTGGCCACCATGAAGTAGCCCATCATCCCCGCGTTGAGGGCGGGGACGAGCAGCACCGTGGCACCGAGGACGGCGGCGACGGTCCACGGCGCCGACGCGAACGACAGCACGACGGCGCCGAGGGCGACCACTGCGAGCCCGCCGATCGTGAGCACGCCCGCCGGGATCCGGGGCACGAGGAGCGGGGCGACGATCGCGCCGACGAGCATCACGGCGCCGATGGCCGCGCTGACGGTTCCGATGAGGAGTTCGGAATGGCCCGCCTGCTGCAGCGCATAGACGGCCGTGGTGATCGCGGCGTTGAAGCCGAGGTTCACGATGGTCATGATGAGCATGACGCCGCCGAGGTCGGGGCGGGACAGCAGCCAGCCGAAGCCCTCGCGGAACTCCCGCCAGGCGTTCGGGCGCGCGGGGGGCGCGCCGCCGTCGTCCTCGTCCAGAGCGCCGACGTCGGCGATGCCCGCGCGCCGGACCTGTCGCCCGAGGAGCCCGGCGGTCACGGCGGCGACGAGGTGGCACAGGGTCATGACCGCGCCGACGAGCCAGCCGCCCACCCCGAGGAGCAGGCCGCCCAGCGGGCCGCCGGCGAGCTGGAGGGCCGCATCGCGCCCCTGGTTCGCGGCCTGCGCGCGCCCCATCGCGTCGTCCGGGACGATCTCCTTCAGCGCGCTCTCGCCGGCGACGTCGAAGAGGCCGCTCCGCGCGGCCAGCAGCACGTCGATCACGAGGAGGGTCGCGAAGGTGAGGGCGCCGCCGAGGGCGAGGAGGGTGAAGGCCCCGGCCAGCACGATCCCCAGAATCGAGCCGACGAGCATGAGCACGATGCGCCGGTGCCGGTCCGCGATGATCCCGCCCACGAGGGTGAGCAGCACCCGCGCCACCATGCCCGCCCCCGCGATGATGCCGGCCTGTGCGGGGTCGTTCGTGATGACGAGCGCGAGGAGCGGGACGGCGAACCCGAAGAGCGCCGAGGCGAGCCCCTTGCTCGTGTCGCTGACGAGCCAGGTGAGGTAGCGCGTGTTCTGCCACAGGCGGTGCGGCGTGGTCGTCGTGCTCATGGCTCGACGATAGTTCCGCAAGAATAATTGCGCAACTGTTCGTGCGCATTTGCGTGACTAGGATCGGGGAATGGCTGACGACGCGGAGAAGACCTCTCGGGAGGACGCCGCCTTCATGACCTCGGCCATGCTCAAGGCCTACTCGCACCCGCTGCGCCGCCAGATCCTCCGCCTCATCGCACGCCGCGGTTTCCTGCGCGCCGCGGACATCGCCGGTGCGCTCGACGTGCCGGCCAACAGCGCCAGCTTCCACCTGCGGGTGCTCGCCGAGGCGGGGCTCATCGAGGAGGCTCCGGAGCAGGCCAGAGACCGCCGCGACCGCGTGTGGACGGGACGCAAGGGGGCCCTCACCGTCGGCGGTCCGGAGAATCCGGTCGCGGACGAGGCGCTCGGCGATGCGGTGGTGGCCGCGCTCGCAGAGGACCACGTCGACCTGCTGCGCCGGGTGGTGGCCTGGACGCCCGAGTACGTGTCCGGTCGCACCGCCGAGGTGCATGCGTCGTTCGTGCAGCGCACCATCCGACTGACCGAGGCCGAGTTCGACGACGTGATGCACAAGATCGATGACGTGCTCTCCGCCGCCGACGACGCGCACGACGACACCGACCCCGCGGGCCGTCACTGGCAGCTGGACATCGTCGTCGCCGACGACACCATCTGACTCACTCGTCTTCGTCGTCGAGGCGCTCGCCGCTGAGGATGAGGATGCGGCGGAGGTGCATCGCCGTGAGCACGCCCGGTCCCATCGAGCTGCGCACGTCGAACGTGCGGTCGTCGACCTTCTCCAGCAGGAGCCGGATCGCCCGCGCGGCCTCCGCGCGGCGGCGATGCGCCGCGCTCGAGGCGGGGTCGTCCTCCGCGATGACGTCGGCGACGGCGTGGCAGGCCGCCGACAACGGCTCGGGCAGCGCCGGATCCAGGGGCATGGCCGCCGGACGCTCCCAGATCGTGTCGGCCGTCGCGTCGGCGATGTCCCGGATGAGGTGCGCGATGCGGTCGAGCGTGGAGAGCTGCTCGTGGATGTGGGCGGTGCCCGCATGCCGGCGTCGCGCGCGCGGGTTGTAGCGGACGCTCTCGTCGGCCTCGGCCAGGGCGGCACGGAGGTCGGCGGTGGTCTCGGCGAGCGCTGCGGCATCGTCGGCCCACTGTGCGGTCTCCGGCGGCCAGGACTCCGAGACCGCGGAGCCGATGTCGTGGAGGTGCCCGGCGAGCTGTCGTCGGAACTCCTCCACCCGCGCCTCGGCCGATCCGATGAGCGGGGCGGGGGCGAAGAGGAGGTTCACCACCAGACCGATGACGATCCCGACCCCCATCTGGGCGAGGTAGCCGAGGGAGTAGTCGTCCGCGTTCTGACCGCCGATGATGAGCACGAACAGCGCCGCCATCGGGACGTACTCCTTGCCGACGCCGAACCAGCCGGTGCCGGAGACGAGGACGCCGAGGCCGACCACGAGGGGGATCGTCCACCACGTCGGCCCGACCGTGAGCACGATCAGCGCGGCCAGACCGATGCCGGTGGCCAGACCGAACAGGGTCTGCAGGCTCGACCGCATGGATCCCATGAGCGTGGGGTACATGCTCACGAGCGCGCCCAGGGGAGCGTAATACGGGTACTCGTCGGTGACCCCCGGCATGTGCGGCGCGATCGTCCACGCGAGCCCGACGGCGAGTGCTGTCTTGGCCACGAGGAGCAGACGAGCGGGGCGGACGGCCTCGCGGACGCTGCGGGCGAGGTATGAGCGGCGTTCGCGGACGCGCAGGCGCGAGAGGTCGGGCGTCACGTCATCCTCTCCTCGCGGCGGTCGGGTGGTCCTGTCCGGCGAGGATAGGGCCCGCAGGCGGCGTGCGGCCACCGGGTTGCCCCGCCTCCGGTCGCCGGGTAGAGGGCGGCCGAACGCGGATGCCGCGACCGCGCGGGGTGCGCGGCCGCGGCATTCGCGGATTCCGGTCGTCGCGTCAGGGCGTGGCCCGACGGAACGCGAGGAAGGAGACGACGCTGAGGGCGGCGACGACCACGAGCCCCCAGAGGGCGAGGCCCACGGCCCCGAGGTCGAGGATGCCGAGCCACACGTCGCCCCACAGCTCGAGCCGTGTCACGAGGAACACGACCCCCACGAGGAGGAGCGCCAGGGCGACGCCGACGATGGTGAGCACCATCGGACCCCAGCTCTTGTAGATCGTCGCGCCGGTGAACCCGACCACGAAGAAGAACAGCGCGAGCGTGAAGTAGACGACGAAGGCGCCGAGCGGGCCGGCTTCCCACAGCCACGGCAGGTGGAACACCCAGCCGTTCACTCCGTACCCGTTCGTGGCCAGCTCGATCGCGCCGCCCAGGAGGAAGAGGATCCCGAGCAGCGCGCTGCCGAGGATCGCGGTCAGCAGCGTTCCGATGAAGAACTCGCGCCGCGTGACGCTCATGGCCTGCGAGAACGGGAAGGTCAGCGTCATGGCCGACAGCCCGATCGCGAAGAAGTACCACAGCGGGGCCTGGCCGCCTCCGCCGTACTTGGGGGCGTCGCCGGGGATCATCGCGTAGATGAGGACCGAGATCACCACGGCCGAGGCGAGGATGATCAGCGGCACCCAGACGAAGGTCTGCCGGTTGATGAGCTGCAGGCGGATGACGTTGAGTGTGCGTCGCATCAGCGGACTCCTTCCGTGGTGGCGTCGGCTCTGGTGCCGGAGCGGGTCTCCGCCTTCTGGGTGAGGCGGACGATGAGCTGCTGCAGCGAGACGGGGGCGAGGTCGAGGCCGGCGGCCCGCACCTCCGCGCGATCGTCGGCGGTGAGGGCGCCGAGCACGGTGACGGAGGCGACGCGACCGAGCTCGTCGCGGTGCAGCACCTCGCGATCGCCGACCCAGGCGTCGACCTTCGCGGCATCCCCGACGACGGTCACGGCGCGGTCGCGGACGGCATCCGTGTCCTCGTTGAGGAGGATCTGGCCGTTGTCGATCACGATGACCTTCTCGATGAGGTTCGCGACCTCGTCGATCAGGTGCGAGGAGAGGATGATCGTGCGCGGGTGCTCCGCGTAGTCCTCCACGAGGCGGTCGTAGAAGATCTGCCGGGCGACCGCGTCGAGCCCGAGGTACGGCTCGTCGAAGAACGTGATCTCGGCGCGGGAGGCCAGGCCGATGATGACGCCGACCGCGGAGAGCTGCCCGCGGGAGAGCTTCTTGATGGTCTGCTTCATCGGCAGCTGGAACTCCGCGATGAGCTCGTCCGCGAGGCCCTGGTCCCAGTGCGGGAAGAACAGGCGCGCGGCGGCGAACGCGTGCCGCGGGGTCGCATCGTCCGGGTACTTCTGGCTCTCCCGGACGAAGCAGATCCGGCCGAGCACATGGGCGTTCTCGTACGGGTGCTCGCCGAACACCTTCACGGTGCCGGAGGATTCGAAGTTCTGGGCCGTGAGGATCGACATGAGTGTCGTCTTCCCGGCGCCGTTGCGGCCGAGGAGCCCGTAGATCGAGCCTCCCTCGAGAGCGAGCGACACGTTGTCGAGCGCCCGCTTCTCCTTGTAGCGCTTGGTGAGGTTCTGCACCTCGATGACGGCGGTCATGCGGGGTTCTTCCCTTCTGGGGTGGGGGCGGATGCGGCGCGCTGCCGGAGCAGGTCCGCGAGGTCTTCCGCGCCGAGGCCGAGCGTGCGGGCCTCCGCGAGGAGCGGGTCGATGTAGCGGTCGGCGAAGGCCGCGCGGCGCTCGCCGAGGAGCAGCTCCCTGGCGCCTTCCGAGACGAACATGCCGATGCCTCGGCGCTTGTGGAGCACTCCCTTGTCGGTGAGCATGGCGACTCCCTTCGCAGCGGTGGCGGGGTTGATGCGGTAGAACGCGGCGAGCTCGTTCGTCGAAGGGGCCTGCGCCTCCTCGGCCAGCGAGCCGTCGAGGATGGAGTCCTCGATCTGCTCGGCGATCTGGAGGAAGAGCGGCTTGCCTTCTTCGATCACGAGTCCTCCGTGGTTCGGTGGTTACTTACTCAACTAAGTAACCACGGAACCAACCATGGTGTCAACTCTCGGGATGTGGGCGGGCACAGCTTCGGAGATCTCCGCCGACATGCCGCCTGACGGTCGGTTCCGGCGGCGTGTCGGCCGTCAGCTCCGAAGTTGTGCACGGGGAGGGGGGTGGGGCGGGCCGCGTACAGTGGGCTGGTGCCGGAGTTCCCCTACAGCCGCCTGCGTCGCTGGCCCGACGTCGAGGCGGACAACCTCCAGGCCCACGATGCGACCGACCTCCTGCTCGTGGAGCGCGCACTCGCGCTCGACGTGCCGGGGTCAGAGACAGTCGTGATCGGTGACGAGTACGGCGCGATCACGCTGGCGCTCACGGCGGCCGGGCGCTCCGGTGTCCGGGTGCATCAGGACCTCGCGACCGGACGCCGCGCCCTCGCTCGCAACGCGGAGGAGCTCGGAATCGGCGGGTTCGCGCCGCACGAGCTCGATGCCGATCTGCTCGCCGGAGCGAGACTGGTGCTGCTGCAGCTGCCGAAGGCCCTCGCTGAACTCGAGGAGATCGCCGACGCCGTGGCCCGCTGGGCCGCCCCGGAGGTGGTGCTCGTCGCGGGAGGCCGCGTGAAGCACATGTCCCTCGGTCAGAACGATGTCCTGGGGCGGAGCTTCGCGCACGTCCAGGCCCAGCGTGCGGAGCGGAAGTCGCGGCTGCTCATCGCCACCGAGCCCCTTCCCGTGCCGGAGTCCCCGCCGTTTCCGGTCTCGGCGCGGCACGGCGACCTCGTCCTCGTCGCCCACGGCGGCGCGTTCGCCGGTGCCCGCCTCGACATCGGCACCCGTACGCTGCTCGAGGTGCTCGACCTCGACGGGAACGCCGGGCGCCGTGTCCTCGACCTCGGCTGCGGGACCGGCGCGCTCGCCGTGTCCTGGGCACTCGCCTCCCCGCGGGACCGGGTCGTCGCCACGGACCGCTCGGCCGCCGCCGTCGCCTCCGCCCGCGCCACCGCGTCGGCGAACGGGGTGGCCGATCGGGTCGAGGTCACGCACGATGATGCGGGCTCGGCGCTCGCCGCGGGGAGCTTCGACACGGTGCTCCTGAATCCGCCGTTCCACCTCGGCGCCAGCGTGCACACCGGCGCCGCGACCCGCCTGTTCGAGGCCGCCACGCGCCTGCTCCGACCGGACGGGGAGCTGTTCACGGTGTACAACTCGAGCCTCGGCTACCGGGCCGAGCTGACACGGCTCATCGGCCCCACCGAGCAGCTCCGGCGCACCCCGAAGTTCACGGTGACGCGCTCCGTTCGTCGCCCGTGAGCACGGTGCGCCGAGATTGCTAGACGCTCGTACTATCCCCCGGTCAGCGCCGGAAACCCGGGCACGTCCGCAGTGCAGGATTTGCCGCTGACCGGCCATTTCGTTACGTTGGTCTGCGGGCCTGACGGCCCATAGACCAGTCCGCGGTCACGTCCTTCCTTCGATGAGCTGTGCGGCGAAGAGGCGTGGGCGTACGGTCGATCCCCTCTGCGGCGGATCCGAAATCCGCCGCCTGTGCCGCCACAGCGAAGACGTCGAACGGCCTCGTGAGGATCACCCGGGCGTGACCGAAGCAGGCTCAGCCACCCGAAGGCCGAGCCGCAGGGGAAACGTGTCCGAAACAGCACTCGAAGCGCGCCATCTGTACAAGGTGTTCGGGAGGAATCCGAGCGCCGCCGTCCGCCGGCTGAAGGCAGGGGAGAGCCGTGCCGCCGTCGCCGACGCGGGGACCGCCGCCGTCATCGACGCCAGCTTCACCGTCAACCGCGGTGAGATCTTCGTCATCATGGGCCTGTCCGGATCGGGCAAGTCCACCATCATCCGCATGCT
Organism: Microbacterium sp. ER1; assembly: GCF_023383675.1. Classification (NCBI taxonomy): domain Bacteria; kingdom Bacillati; phylum Actinomycetota; class Actinomycetes; order Micrococcales; family Microbacteriaceae; genus Microbacterium; species Microbacterium sp. ER1. Next base: position 17,039 of record NZ_QCXO01000013.1, on the reverse strand, counting down.
CAACGGGCTGCACGACATCACCGCGGGCACCGTCACCGTGGGCGGCGACCCGATCACGGGCATTCCGGCCGCCCGCCTGCGGGAGATCCGCCGCGACCGCATCTCGATGGTGTTCCAGCACTTCGCGCTGCTGCCGCATCGCACGGTCGCCGCGAACGTCGCCTACCCGCTCGAGCTCAAGGGCGTCGGCAAGGCCGAGCGCCAGGCCAAGGCCGAGGAGATCCTCGCCCTCGTCGGGCTCGAGGGTCAGGGCGACAAGCTGCCGTCCGAGCTGTCCGGCGGCATGCAGCAGCGCGTGGGCATCGCCCGCGCCCTCGCGGCCGACAGCGACATCCTGCTCATGGACGAGGCCTTCAGCGCGCTCGACCCGCTGATCCGCCGCGAGATGCAGGAGCAGCTTCTGGAGCTGCAGCAGAAGCTCCAGAAGACCATCGTCTTCATCACGCACGACCTCAATGAGGCCATGTTCCTCGGTGACCGCATCGCCGTCATGCGCGACGGCCGCATCGTGCAGATCGGCACGCCGGAGGACATCCTCATGGACCCGGCGAACGACTACGTCGAGCAGTTCGTGCAGGACGTCGACCGTGCCCGGGTGCTCACCGCCGCCAACGTGATGGAGCGTCCGCGCCCCGTCGTCGCCGAGTCGGCCGGTCCTCGCACCGCGCTCCGCCAGATGCGCGACGCCTACATGTCGGCGACCTACGTGGTCGGCAAGGACCGCCAGCTCGTCGGCGTGGTCACCGACCGCGACGCCGTGAAGCTCGTGCGGCAGGGCGCCACGCGCCTCGACTCGATCATCAAGCCGGTGCTGCAGAGCGTGCGCGAGGACGACGTCCTCATGAACCTGTTCGTCCCCGCCGTCGAGTCGCCGCTGCCCCTTGCGGTGACGGATGCCGACGGCCGCCTCGCGGGAGTGATCCCGCGCGTCACCCTGCTCGCGGCGCTCGGTCCCGGGCCCGGAGCGACCGAGGAGATCCTGCTGCCGATGACCCCCATGCCCCAGGCCGAGATCGACGCCGTGCTCGACGACGGATGGACGGCCGAGCCCGGCCCTTCGACGAGCTCAGGGACCCAGGGTGGGTTCGGGTCAGAGGCACAGGGTGGCTTCGGCTCAGAGGCACAGGCGGAGGAGGTGCGCTGATGGACGGTTTCCGCATCCCCGTGGGCGACTGGGTCGCCGCCGGCGTCGACTGGATCACCGCCAACCTCGACGGCCTGCTCGACGCGGTCTCGTTCGTGGTGAGCTTCCTCGTCGACGGTCTCACCCGTCTGCTCCTCACGCCGCACTTCGCCGTCATCATCGTGATCGCGGCGCTGATCGCCTGGCTCGTGCGCTCGTGGCAGCTCGCCATCGGCACGATCCTGTCGTTCGGGCTCATCGTCGCCATGGACCTCTGGGTCCCGGCGATGCAGACGCTCGCCCTGGTGCTCGTCGCCGCCGTCGTGGCCGTGCTGATCGCGGTGCCGCTCGGCATCTGGTCGGCGCGCAATGCGACCGTGCGCGCGACGCTGAAGCCGGTGCTCGACTTCATGCAGACCATGCCGGCCTTCGTGTACCTGATCCCGGCGATCGTGTTCTTCGGCATCGGTGTGGTGCCCGGACTCGTCGCCACCGTGATCTTCGCGCTGCCTCCCGGCGTGCGCCTGACCGAGCTGGGCATCCGCGGCGTCGACGCGGAGACCGTCGAGGCCGGACACGCCTTCGGAGCGACGCCGGGGCAGATCCTCCGCGGCATCCAGCTCCCGCTCGCGATGCCGACCATCATGGCCGGCGTCAACCAGGTCATCATGCTCGCCCTGTCGATGGCGGTCATCGCCGGAATGGCCGGTGCCGACGGGCTCGGGAAGATGGTCGTCGAGGCGATCTCGACGATCAACATCCCCAAGGGCGTCGAGGCCGGACTGGGCGTCGTGCTCATCGCCGTGTTCCTCGACCGGGTGACCGCCGCTCTGGGCGCGCCCGGCGAGAACCGCTCCTCGCTCCTCGGCATGCTGAAGCGTCGCGGTTCGTCCCGGCCCTCCGCTCCCGTGGCGTCGGAGTCCGCAGCCTCCGCGCCCGCCGAGGAGGCCCCGACCGAATCCGAGCTCGCCCGCGCCTGAGCCCCCGCGTCCCCGTTTCCCTCCCACCCCGCTACGTCCGGTGCGGGGCGGAAATGGGGCGCTGGGGCGCGGATCCCGGCACGGTTTCGATCCCGGCACAGCTGTCCCGCGGCCTCGTCCGCACCTCCTGAATCACATACGGAACGCAAGAGAGAGAGTCACATGAAGAAGAAGATCCTGACCATCACCGCCCTCGGGGCTGCCGCAGCGCTCACCCTCGCCGGATGCAGCGGCGACGGCGCCGGTGGCACGAGCGGCGGCGGCGACGGTGCCGAGGACAAGGGCACCATCACCCTCGGGTTCCTGCCTTCCTGGACCGACGGCCTCAGCACCGCCTACCTCCTCCAGGACCAGCTCGAGAAGATCGGCTACACGGTCGAGATGAAGACGCTCACCGAGGCCGGCCCGCTCTACACCGGGCTCGCACAGGGCGATGTCGACATGTACCCGTCGGCGTGGCCGGAACTCACCCACGCCTCCTACATGGACAAGTACGGCGACGACATCGAAGACCTCGGCACGTACTACGAGAACGCCAAGCTGACCCTCGCGGTGCCGGAGTACTCCGAGCTCACCTCGATCGAGGACCTCGCGGGCAAGGGCGCCGACTTCGACGGCAAGATCTACGGCATCGAGCCGGGTGCGGGCCTGACCGCCCAGACCCAGAAGATGATGCCCGAGTACGGCCTCGACGGCGAGTACGAGCTCGTCACCTCGTCGACCGCGGCGATGCTCACCGAGCTCAAGACCGCGACCGACAAGAAGGAGGACATCGTCGTCACGCTGTGGCGTCCGTTCTGGGCCAACGACGCCTTCCCCGTGAAGGACCTCGAAGACCCGAAGGGCGCCATGGGCAAGGCCGAGGGCCTGCACTTCCTCGGCACCGCGGGGTTCGCGGACGAGTTCCCCGAGGCGGCGGAGCTGATCGAGAAGATCAAGCTCGACGACGAGCAGTACGGCGCGCTCGAAGACCTCGTGGTCAACGAGTACGGCGAGGGCAAGGAAGCCGACGCGGTCGACGCCTGGCTCGAGGAGTACGGCGACCAGTTCGACTGGACCGTCACGAGCTGACTCCCGTCGCACGTCTCGAAGGAGGGTCTCCCGCAGCGGGAGGCCCTCCTTCGTCATGGGTGACCCCACTTACATTCGGGGGCGGAAGGTGGAAGCATGGCGCGAAACCGGCGGGTCGACCGGCCCGCGGATGGGGGGACACGACCATGTGCACAGGACTGAGCTTCACGACCGCCGACCACTACTTCGGGAGGAATCTCGATCTGGAGTTCTCGTACAACGAGACCGTGACCGTCACACCGCGGAACTTCCCGTTCCCGTTCCACCGGCTGCCGTCGATGCCGACGCACCACGCGATCATCGGGATCGCGACGATCGCCGACGGCTACCCGCTCTACTACGACGCGGTCAACGAGAAGGGGCTCGGCATGGCGGGGCTCAACTTCCCGGACAACGCGCACTACCCGGCGCCGGGGTCGGGGGACACCGAGGTCACGCCGTTCGAGTTCATCCCCTGGGTCCTCGGACAGTTCGAGACGGTGGCCGAGGTGAAGGAGGCCCTGCGGTCGGTGAGCCTCGTCGACATCAACTTCAGCCCGGAGTTCCCGCTGTCGCCGCTGCACTGGATCATCGCCGACAAGAGCGCATCGATCACGGTCGAGAGCGTGCGCGGCGGCCTCAAGGTCTACGACAACCCGTGGGGCGTGCTCACGAACAACCCCACGTTCGACATCCAGAGCTTCCGGCTCAACGACTATCAGCACCTCTCGAAGCGGCAGCCGGAGAACACGTTCGCCTCGGACGTGCCGATGGACCTCTACAGTCGCGGCATGGGCGGGATCGGGCTGCCGGGCGACCTGTCGTCGTCGTCGCGGTTCGTGAAGGCGGTGTTCACGCGCATGAACTCGGTGTGCGGGACGTCGGAGTCGGAGTCGATCAGCCAGTTCTTCCAGATCCTCGGCTCTGTCGCCCAGCAGCGCGGGTGCGTGCAGGTCGGCGACGAGGAGAAGTACGAGATCACCATCTACTCGTCGTGCGCCAACACGGCGACGGGCGTGTACTACTACACGACCTACGAGAACAGCCAGATCACCGGTGTGGACATGCACAAGGAGGATCTCGACGGCTCCGAGCTCGCGGCGTACCCGCTCGTGAAGGGGCAGCAGATCGCGATGCAGAACTGATCTCCGCTCCGCGCAACCCCCTCATCGGGAGGGCGGCCGCGGCGTAGCCTGTGGCCGTGGACGGGTTCGCGGCGGTCGACTTCGGGTTCGCCCGCGAGGTCTTGCAGCGGGGCATCGCGGCGCTGTACCTCGTGGCGTTCGTCTCGACGCTCAACCAGTTCCGTCCGCTCCTCGGTGAGCACGGACTCCTGCCCGCGCCCGTGCTGCTGGACTGGGTGGCGCAGAAGCGCGAGCGCCGGAAGCTGCTGCACCCCACGCTCTTCACCCGCGTCCGCTACACCGACCGGCGTCTGGTCGCGCTGTGCGGGGCGGGGATCGTCATCGCCGCCCTGCTCATCGCCGGGGTGCCCCAGCTCGGGCCGCCGTGGGTGCCGATGCTCGCCTTCCTCGCCCTGTGGTTCGGCTACATGTCGGTGGTGAGCATCGGGCAGACCTTCTACTCGTTCGGGTGGGAGATGCTGCTGCTGGAGGCGGGGTTCCTCGCGGCCTTCCTCGGCTCGAACGACCAGCCGCCGCCGACCGTGGTGATCGTGCTGTTCTGGTGGCTGCTGTTCCGGCTGGAGTTCGGCGCCGGGATGATCAAGATCCGCGGCGGACGCGAGTGGCGCGACCTCACCGCGATGACCTTCCACCACGAGACCCAGCCGATGCCCGGGCCGCTGAGCCGCCAGGCGCATCTGCTGCCGCGGTGGTTCCACAAGCTCGAGGTCGTCGGGAACCACGTCGCGCAGCTCGTGGTGCCGTTCTTCCTCTTCGCCCCGCTGCTGTCCCTCTGGCTCCCCGACAGCGGTGGCTGGGTCCCTGAGCTTGTCGAAGGGGTCGCGTGGGTCGGCGCCGTCGCGGGCGGGATCGTGATCGCGACGCAGCTGTGGCTCGTGCTCACCGGGAACTTCGCGTGGCTGAACTGGGCGACGATCGTGCTCGGGTTCTCCGCGATCGGCCTCCCCGGCATCGGGACTCCGGAGCGGACGCCGGAGACCTCGCTGCCGTGGACGGTGTCCGGCATGCCGCTGTGGTGGGTCGTGGTGACCTCGGTGGTCGGGGCGCTGTTCGTCGTGCTGAGCGTGCCCGCCGTGCGCAACCTCTTCGCGCGACGACAGCTCATGAACGCGAGCTTCCACCGCTGGCAGCTCGCCAACGCCTACGGAGCCTTCGGCACGGTCACGCGGGAGCGGATCGAGATCGTCGTGGAGGGGTCGGACGATGAGGAGGGCCGGCACTGGCGCGAGTACGAGTTCCGCGGGAAGCCCGGGGACGTGCGGCGGATCCCGCGGCAGTTCGCCCCGTATCACCTGCGGCTGGACTGGCTGATGTGGTTCCTGCCGCTCGGGCACTCGCTGGACGACTGGTTCTCCGTGTTCCTCGTGCGGCTGCTGGAGGCGGATGCCCCGACGCTGCGGATGCTGCGCGTGGACCCCTTCCACGGCGAGCGGCCGCGGTGGGTGCGCGCCGTGACGTACCGCTACCGCTTCACGACCCGCGCCGAGCACCGTGCCGACGGCGCCGTCTGGGTCCGGACCGGTCGCCGCGTGGTGCTCGGTCCGGTCGGCCTCCGCTGACTTCGAGTCGCGCACTGTGCGGCAAATCCGGGCCGGATGGAGCCATTCAGGCGATTCGAACGGCCGCCGAGCGCGGCGAAACGCCCCGGCCGGGGAGAGTCCCCGGTCGGAGCGTTCCGTCTCGCTGAGCGTCGATCAGCTGACCTTCTTCCGGTACGAGATGATCGCGAACACGTAGGCGACTACGAGGATCCCGACGCACCAGGCGAGAGCGACCCAGATCTCGGACCCGACCGGCTCCCCCGCGAACAACGCCTGGATGGAGTTGACGATCGAGGTCACCGGCTGGTTCTCGGCGAACCACTGCACCGGTGCCGGCATGGTGTCGGTCGGCACGAACGCCGAGCTGATGAACGGCAGGAAGATCAGCGGATACGAGAAGGCGCTCGCGCCGTCGACCGTCTTGGCGTTCAGGCCGGCGATGATCGCCAGCCACGTGAGTGCCAGCGTGAACAGCATCAGGATGCCGATCACTCCGAGCCAGGCCCAGACGCTCGCGCCGGTGCGGAACCCCATGAGGAACCCGACCCCGAAGATGATCGCGAGGGTGATGGCGTTCGCGGTGAGCGACGTCAGCACATGGGCCCACAGCACGCTCGACCGGGCGATCGGCATGGAGTGGAACCGTTCGAAGATGCCGCTCTGCATATCGGTGAACAGCCGGAACGCCGTGTAGGCGATACCCGACGCGATCGCGATGAGCAGGATGCCCGGCAGCAGGTAGTTCACGTAGTTCTCGGCGCCGGTGCTCTGCTGGAGAGCGCCGCCGAAGACGTACACGAACAGGAGCATCAGAGCGATCGGGGTGACCGCGGTGGTGATGATCGTGTCGGGGCTGCGGAAGATGTGCCGCATGGAGCGGCCGGTGAGCGTCGCCGTGTCGGCGGCGAAGTGCGTGGTCATGCTGCCTTCTCCTTTCCGGATGAGGGGCCGATGAGGGTGAGGAAGATCTCCTCGAGGGTGGGCTGCTTCTCGACGTACTCGACCTTCGCGGCCGGAAGCAGCCGCTTGAGTCCGGCGAGCGTGTCATTCGCGATGATGCGGCCCTCGTGCAGGATCGCGATGCGGTCGGCCAGCTGCTCCGCCTCGTCGAGATACTGCGTGGTGAGCAGCACGGTCGTGCCACCGCCCGCGAGCTCCTTCACGACGTCCCACACCTCGATGCGCGACTCGGGGTCGAGGCCCGTGGTCGGCTCGTCGAGGTAGATGACCTCGGGGTCGCCGACCAGGCTCATCGCGATGTCGAGCCGGCGTCGCATCCCCCCGGAGTATGTGCCGACCTTGCGGCCCCCGGCCTCGGTGAGCCGGAAGCGCGCGAGGAGCCGATCGGCCACCGCACCGGCGTCGGGGAGATGCCGCAGCTTCGCGACCAGCACCAGGTTCTCGCGTCCGGTGAGGATCTCGTCGACCGCGGCGAACTGCCCGGTGAGGCTGATGCGCTCGCGCACTCCGACCGGGTTCGCCGCGACGTCGATGCCCTGCACCGTCGCGGTGCCCGCGTCGGCCCTCAGCAGCGTGGAGAGGATGCGCACCATGGTGGTCTTGCCCGCGCCGTTCGACCCGAGGAGGGCGAAGATCGATCCCCGCTCCACCTCGAAGTCGACGCCGCGCAGCACGTGCAGATCCTTGTACGACTTCTCGATGCCGTGCACCGAGAGGGCTGGCGTCGTCATGACTCGTCCTCCTTCTTCCTCGCCTCCGCGACCGCCTTGTTCAGCCGCGCGCGCTCCTTGTCGACCCACTGCGTGCCGCCGTAGGCCTCGGCGTAGTTCTCGGCGAACTCCACGGGGTCGTCGCCGATGATGTCGTCGATCGGGGTGCCGTCGATCGCGGCGCGCTCCCACAGGTCGGCGAGGTCGAGGAAGATCTGCACGAGGGTGTCCCCGTCGGTGATCCCCCCGTAGTACATCGTGTAGCGGTGCTGGGCGTTGGCGACCGTGCGGTACGGCTCCGGCAGAGCCTCGATCCGCGCCTTCGCCTGCTTGTACTGCTTCTTCTGCTCGAGCGATCCGGTGAGCGCTTCGATCCACTTCGCGGCCATGTCAGTTCTCCTTGTTCGTGGTGTTCGTGCTGAGTCGTTCGATGTGCGTGCGGAGGAAGTCCCAGGTCGTCCAGAACTCCTCCAGCTCCTGTCGGCCCTGCGCGTTCAGGGTGTACACCTTGCGGGGCGGGCCCTTCTCGCTCGGCACCTTCTCGACGTCGACGAGCTTCTTCTGCTCGATCCTGACCAGCAGGGCGTAGACGGTGCCTTCCGCGGTGTCGGTGAAGCCGTGCTCCCGCAAACGCGTGGTGATCTCGTATCCATAGGCCGGCTGCTCGGCGAGGAGGGCCAGCACGATGCCCTCCAGGGTTCCCTTGAGCATCTCGGTCATCTGCTTGCCCATCGGTCCCTCCTCTCGTTCCTGTGTCTTTCGTTCGGTACTCAGTGTTGCTGGGTACCGGTACAAAGTAACACTGAGTACCGGTACTTAGCAACACCGAATACTGAACTTTCTCATCCCTCTTTTCCGCCGAGACCCCGGGTACGCGGCGAGACCCCGGGCGACAGACGCAGAAGCCCCGGGGTGTCGACGACAACCCGGGGTCTCGGCGGAAAGAAGAGGAGGGCGCATCGGCATCCCGGTGCGCCCTCCGGCGTGCGCCCGGGGTGAAAACGAGGGGTGAATTCCCCCGGTTCGGCCGGAGGGCTCCGCGGCGGACCGGCAGGCTGGCGGAGGCCCGGACCGAGTCCACCCTGCCCGAAAGGGTGCTCGGCGGTCGCCTGAGGGGGCGGGGGCTTCCGTGTGCGCGGATGCGTGCCGGAACGCGATGAATGGGGAGAGCAGTCATGGGATTCCGTGTTGCCCGCAAGGACCGCACGTCCGATGGCCTTCCGCCGGAGCGGCACAGCCGCTGGCGGGGCCGGACGAAGAGGCTGATCGGCGGTGCCGTGAGCACGGCGCTCGTCGCGTCGTCGATGATCGTCGTCGGCGGGACGCTGACCGCCGCACCGGCCGCCGCGGCGGAGCCGTTCCTGTGCACGCCGGGAGCGGTGTACGTGCAGAGCGCCACCGAGGTGCGTGAGTTCGCCGTGAACGAGCAGGGCGGTGCCCCCGGCGACGGCGGCACGCTCAGCTCCATCAACCTCGGCACCAACCACTCGAACAACGCCCTCGGCCTCTCCTCGACCGGGCGGTATGCCTACACGGTCACCAACGCCGCCGGTACCAAGACGCTGGCCAAGCACGACCGCGTCACCGACACGACCGCGCAGACGACGTTCACGCTGAACTCCTCGGTGCTGCGCGGCGCCGTGCACCCCGTGACGGGCGTCTACTACTTCGCCAGCGGCACGGTGAACGGCGCCATCAACCTCTACGCGTGGAACGAGAACGTCACGCCGCAGACCTACACGCAGGTCGGAACCCTCCGTCCGACCACGGGCAGCAGCGCGTTCGGCGCCAACGGCGACATGGCCTTCAGCGCCTCCGGTCAGCTCGTGCTCGTCGCCGACAACTTCATCTACTCCTCCGACCTCCCGGCCACGCTCGAACCCAGCACCGCGACGATCGACGCCAAGCAGGTGCACGACATGGGCGCCGGCGTGCAGGGCAACGGCATCGCCTTCGGAAACCTCGGCCACATCTTCGTCTCGGTCTCCGGTGGCGGCAACCGCATCATCGAGGTCGACCTGCCCCGCGGGGAGACGGTCAACACGACCCAGCTGGGCACTTTCTCGCCGACCGACATGGCGAGCTGCACGTTCCCGAACACGCTGACGCTGAAGAAGGACCTCCCCGAGGGCCGTCACGCGGCGACCGATCAGTTCGGCCTCCGGGTGCAGTCGCCGGCCGGCTACCAGGTCGCGCAGACCGACGCCGTCACCCGCGGCGACCGCTCCGGTCTGCAGCCGGACTACGCCGGTCCCGTCTTCACGAACCAGGGCGACACCTTCCGGCTCTCCGAATCGGCGGCGGGCTCGACCGACCTCACGAAGTACGACGCCTCCCTCGTCTGCCGGCAGGTGAACGCCGACGGCTCGACCACCCCGGTGGCCGTCACCGCGGACGGGCAGGTCACCCAGCCGGCCGGGCCGCTCGGCACCGACGTCACCTGCACCTACACGAACGTCCGCCTCGCGCCGGACCTCGCTCTCCGCAAGACCTCCGACCCCGCCGACGGCACTGCGGTGCAGGCCGGCCAGCGACTGACCTACACGGTGCAGGCCGAGAACACCGGCAACACCCGCCTCGACCCGGTCACCGTGACCGACGACCTGTCGGGTGTGCTCGCCAACGCCGAGTACCAGGGCGACGTGGTGACGGCGATCGACGGTGACCCGGTGTCGTCCGGCGCCGCCACCGTCACGGGCGACGACCTGTCCTGGACCGGCGCCCTCGAGCCCGGGCAGGTGCTCACGATCACCTACTCCGTCGTCGTCGACGAGGGCGTGGAGGGCGAGCGCATCGCCAACCGCGTCACCGCATCCGGCACCCCGCCCGGGGGCCTGCCCCCGACGACCCCACCGGCCGTCACCACCGAGCACCCGGTCGCCGGCTTCGAGGTCGCGAAGACCTCCGATCCCGCCGCAGGCACCGTGGTGGAGCCGGGCCAGACCATCGAGTACACCGTCACCGGCACGAACACCGGCGCGACCGTCCTCGACCCGGTGACCGTCACCGACGACCTCTCCGGCGTGCTCGCGAACGCCGCCTTCAACGACGACATCACGACCACGGTCGGCGGCACGACCGTGACCACGGGCGGTGCGACCCTGACCGGGAACGACCTCGCCTGGACCGGAACGCTCCAGCCCGGACAGACCGTGACGATCACGTACTCGGTGACCGTGGGCGACGACACCTCCGGCGAGATCCTGCGCAACAGCGTGACCGGATCGGGCACCCCGACCACCCCGAACCCGGGCGACCCGACCGGGCCGCAGGTTCCCGGTGAGCCGATCGTCCCGCCGACGGTCACCACCGAGCACCCCGTGATCGGCTCCGGCTTCACGATCTCGAAGTCGGCCGACCCCGCCTCCGGCTCGGCCGTGTCGGCGGGCGACACGATCACCTACACGATCACCGGCACCAACACGGGCGACACCGACCTCGATCCCGCGGAGATCGTCGACGACCTGTCGGGCGTGCTCGGCTCCGCCGGCTACAACGACGACGTCACGGCCGACCGCGGCTCCGTGCGGGTTGCCGACGCCACCCTCACCTGGACCGGGGCCATCCCGCGCGGGGAATCGGTCACGATCCGCTACACGGTGACGGTGGATGCGGGTGTCGAGAAGGCCCTGCTGCACAACGTCGTCACCGGATCGGCCACGCCGCAGATCCCGGTCGACCCCGCCGACCCCTCCGGGGCGAAGACCCCGGGGACCCCGATCGTCCCGCCGGCGGCGGAGACGGAGCACCCGGTCGTCGACACGGGCTTCGAGGTCTCGAAGTCGGCCGACCCGGTATCCGGCACCGCCGTCCGCGCGGGCGACACCCTCACGTACACGGTCTCGGGCGTCAACACCGGCAACACGGTCCTCGACCCCGCGACCATCGTCGACGACCTCTCGGCCGTCGTCGCGAACGCGGAGTACGGCGGCGACGCGAAGGCCTCGTCCGGATCCGTCGCGCTCTCCGGCACCACGCTCACCTGGACCGGGACGCTCGCTCCCGGCGACCGCGTCGACATCACCTACACGGTGACGGTGGACGAGGATGCGACCGGCGTGCTGCTCCGCAACACGGTGTCCGGTGAGGGCACCCCGCTGATCCCGACCGACCCGACCGACCCGGAGAGCCCGACCACGCCGGGCACCCCGGTCGAGACCCCGCCGGCGACGACGGAGCACCCCGTCGCGACGCCCGGGTTCACCGTCACCAAGACGGCCGACCCGGAGTCGGGCACGCGGGTCGACCCCGGCAGCGTGATCACGTACACCGTGACCGGCCGCAACACGGGCGACACCGTCCTCGACCCCGTCGAGATCGGCGACGACCTGCGCGCGGCGCTGGCCCACGCGTCCTACAACGACGACGTGTCCGCCACCCGCGGCGACGTCCGCGTGGCCGACGGCGCCCTCTCGTGGAACGGCGTGCTGCGCCCCGGCCAGGACGTCGTGATCACCTACTCGGTGACCGTCGACGCCACCGCCGGCGGCGAGACCATCGCGAACACGGCCACCGGAGAGGCGACCCCGCTGATCCCCGCCGACCCGAGCGACCCCGAGAGTCCCACGACTCCCGGCACGCCGATCACGCCGCCGCCGTCGAGCACGGAGCACCCCGTGAACGAGCCCGGCTTCACGTTCGCCAAGACCGTCGACCCCGCCGCCGGTACCGCTGTCGACCCGGGTGACGTGCTCACCTACACGCTGACCGCGGCCAACACGGGCCAGACGGTGCTCGACCCGGTGACGATCACCGACGACCTGTCCGGTGTGCTGCCGTACGCGACGTTCAACGCGGACGCCGTGGCGAGCATCGCAGGTGCTTCTGCGGCTCCCGCGACCCTGGACGGCACCGAGCTGTCGTGGACGGGAGCGCTCGCAGTCGGCCAGACCGTGACCGTCACCTACTCCGTGACCGTGAGCGCCGACGGCGTCGGCACCGTGATCGAGAACGCGGCGTCCGCGACGGCGACCCCGCCGGGAGGATCGACGATCACGCCGCCGCCCGGTGTCACGACCAACCCGGTCAACGAGCCCGGATTCTCCGTCTCGAAGAGCGTCGACCCGGCTGCGGGCACGGCGGTCGACCCGGGCACCGTCCTCACCTACACGGTGACCGGTGTGAACACGGGCGAGACGGCTCTCGACCCCGTCACCATCGCCGACGACCTCTCCGGTGTCCTGGCGCACGCGGAGTACAACGACGACGCGACCGCGACGATCGGCGGCACGGCGACGACCGCGCCGACGGTGGCCGCGGACCGGCTGTCCTGGACGGGTGCGCTGCAGGTCGGCGAGAGCGTCACGATCACGTACTCGGTGACCGTGCGCGCCGAGGCCGGCGGCGCCGTCCTCGAGAACTCGGCCTCCGGCTCGGCGACCCCGCCGGGTGGGGTGCCGCCGATCGAGACGCCGCCGGCGACGACCGAGAATCCCGTGAACAAGCCCGGCTTCGAGCTGCGCAAGTCCGCCGATCCCGCGTCCGGCACCCGGGTCGACCCGGGCAGCGTCGTCACCTACACGGTGACCGGCGTGAACACGGGGGAGACGGCGCTGACTCCGGTCCGCATCCTCGACGACCTGTCGGGCGTGCTCGCCCACGCCGCCTACAACGGCGACGCGACGGCGACCCTGAGCGACGGCACCGCGCCTGAGCCCGTCGTCGCGGACGACGAGCTCACCTGGGCCGGTGACCTCGCGGTCGGCCAGCGTGTCACGATCACCTACTCGGTGACCGTGCACGGCGACGCGGGCGGTGCGATCATCGCGAACACCGTCGAGGGCACGGCCACGCCTCCCGGCGGCGCCGAGCTGACCCCGCCGCCGGTGACGACGGAGAACCCCGTCGGCACCCCGGGCTTCACGTTCGTCAAGTCGTCCGACCCCGCGTCCGGCTCCGCCGTCGCGACGGGCAGCGTCGTGACGTACACGCTCACCGGCACCAACACCGGCGAGACGGGTCTGGACGAGGTCGTCGTCACGGACGACCTGACCGGAGTGCTGCGGCATGCCGACCTCCGCGGCACGGCGACCGCCACGGTGGGTGACCGTGTGGTGGCCGCGCCGACGATCGACGGCACGACGCTGCGCTGGACGGGCAGCCTCGCCGAAGGAGAGCGCGTCGTGATCACCTACGCGGTGACCGTGCACGCCGACGCGGCGGGGGCGACGCTGCGGAACGTGGCCACCGCCTCGGCCACGCCGCCGGGCGGGGAGACGATCACCCCGCCGACGAGCACGACCGAGAACCGGGTGCTGACGCCGCTCGCCCTCACCGGCGGACAGCTGGCACCGTGGATCCTCGGCCTCGCGATCGCCCTGCTGATCGGCGGCGCGGTGCTGCTGCTGGTGCGACGTCGCCGCATGCAGAGCTAGCGGTTTCCGAAGAAGGCCCCGCCCGTCGTCTCCGACGGGCGGGGCCTTCGTCATCCCGGGAGGAGTCCGTGCCGGGCGGCCTGTTCGAGCGCCTCCGTGCGGTTGGCCACGTCGAGCTTGCGGTAGATGCTGCGGAGCTGCGTCTTCAGGGTGTTCGGCGAGATCCGCAGCTCCGCGGCGATCTCGGGCAGCGGCGCCCCCGTGGTGAGTGCGTGCAGCACCACCTGCTCCCGCGAGGAGAGCTTCGGGCGCGCCGCGAACGACGGCAACGCCGAGCGGGTGGGCAGCGGCGGGTCGCCGACCGGAGCGAGGTCGGCCCGGACGGCGGCGAAGTCCTCGGCACCGAGCAGGGCCAGCGGAGTGCGCAGGTCCCGGTCGGCGAGCTGAGCGTGCAGCGCCTCGGTCACGGCCTGCGCAGCGGCGGGACTGACGCGGTGGAGCGCCGCACTGTGCACCGCGGCGGCCTCCGCGCGCTCGCGGGAGGTCGTCGGCTCGAGGCGCGTCGCGGCGAGCAGCCGCACCGCATCCGGAGCGCGACCGTCGATCAGGGCGATCCTGGCCCGTTCCAGGAGGGTGCCGAAGCGGTCGGTCCCGGCGTCGCGCTGCTTGATGCCGCGCGCGGCACGGACATCGCCGAGCGCCAGGTGCAGCAGGATCCGGGGGCGGCTCAGCGCCTGGCGCGCCGACGTCGACCCGGCCTCGCGCCCGCGCATCCGGGCGAACGACTCCAGCCGCTCCAGTCCGCCGGCGGCCTCGCCGTCGTGCAGCGCGATCCACGCCTCGACCGCCGCCATCGTCGTCCAGTGCTCGCTCGTCGCCCGGTGCGGCAGGAAGGCGCGCACGTGCTGCTTGGCCGCAGCGAGGTCGCCCTCCTCGACCGCGAGCATCGCCTCCGCGACGCGGTAGAACGTGCCGCGGTACCCGTCCAGCAGCGCGGGGTCCCACGAGCCGTCCCGGATGATCTCGACGTAGTGCCGCGCCTCCGGGAGGTCGCCGTTGAGGGCGTGGATCCCGCTGAGCAGGCTCACGGCGTGGAAGGCGTTTCCCGTGCCCTGGGACGCGGCGAGGGCGGCGGCCTCGGCGAAGAGGCGGAGGGCCTGCTCCCGGCGACCGCCGTAGTACAGCGAGATCCCGAGGTGCGTGCAGAGCAGCGGCATCTCGATCGCGTACTGCTCCCACTGCGACTCCGAGGTCTCCGTGTACAGCGCGAGCGCGCGGGCCGCGACCTGCCCGGCCCGCTCGGGCATCCCGACCACCCGCAGCGCCGCGCTCTCCGCGGTCCAGATGAACAGGCGCTCCGTCGGCGAGAGGGCGCTCCGCCGGGCGTTCGCGGCGGAGATCGCCATCCGCAGCAGCTGCAGGCCGCGCACCCGTCGGAGTCGGTTGGCGTTGAGGCAGATGCCCAGCAGCATCGCCACCAGCGGCTCCTGCTTGAGCCGAGCGAGGGGCAGGTCGCCCAGCAGCGCCACGACCCGGCGACCGTCGTGATCCAGAAGGTGGCTCCAGCCCGACATGATGACGTGGGCGGCGAGGTGGAGGTCGTCCTCCTCCATCGCCAGGCGGAGCCCCTCGAAGGGGGCGTCGCGCCGCAGCGCACCCTCGATCGCGAGGCGTCGGAGCAGGCGGATCTCGGCCGGGAAGCGCTCCAGGAGGTCGCGGCGCAGAAGGGCGCGAGCCGGCGCGGCGATCGTGAAGGTCCGGCGCCCGGATTCCGTGGACCACCGCCCGAAGCCGAACGCCTCGGCCTCGTCGAGGGCGGCGCCGATGTCCGGATCACTGCTGAGAGCCTGCGCCAACGGCAGATCGACCGTGTCCGTGATGCTGATCCGGATCAGGCCCTCGAGGACGCCGGCGCCGAACGTGCCCTCCTCCATGCGGCTGCGGAGGTAGTCGTCGACCGCCGCGGTCGCGACCTCCACGATCGTCGTGCCGTCGGGGACACGGCCGCGGAGGGCGACGGCGCGGATGACCGCCGCGAACCCCTCGGTCGCCTCCCGCACGGCGAGGGCGGTGTCCTCATCGACGTCGAGCGCGCGGCGGATCTCGTCCGTGTCGAAAGCGAGGTCCTCCGGAGAGATCAGCGCGGTGTCGATCACGAGGCCGATGCCGTCGCTGTCGAAGGGGCTGGGGCGGTTCGTGGCGACGATCAGGCGGACGTGCGGGGGGCCGGCGACCGTGCGGCACAGGTCGAAGACCGCATCCCGGTCGAGCGCGGCGGCGTCGTCGAGCACGAGGACGAGAGGCTCCTCGTGATCGCACAGGTACTGGGCGACGGCTGGCCATCCCTCCCCGGCGTCCGAGGAGGGATGACGGCCGCCGACGGCCTCGCCCGCGCTGCGCAGCACCCGCAGCAGGGCGGCGGCGAGGGCCGCGCTCGTCGCGAGCGCGGGCGTGGCCGTGAGCCACACGACGCGGTCGCGGGAGGTGAAGGCCCAGCCCACGAGGGCGGTGGTCTTCCCGGAGCCCGCGGCTCCGCGCAGCAGTGTGAGCGGAGCTCCCTCGTCCAGCGCGGCGTTCACCCGCGGACGTCCGATGACGTGCGCGGAAACCCGCGGCAACCTCTTGTCCCCTTGCGCGCCGAAAGCCGGCATCGTCCCTCCCCAGGTACGCATCCCCACCCCTACGATATCCAACCCGCCCGCGGTTCTAGGCTCGGAGGGGTGAGTGGTCCGACAGTCCCCGTGTCCTCCCGCCGCGTGCCGACCAGCGCCCTCCTCGTGAGCGCCGCGCTCGGCGCGGTCCAGGCCCTCGTCTTCCTGGCCGTCGTGCCGATCACGAGCGTGCTGGCCGCCACGTCCCCTCCCGCGTACGCGGTGGTCGCGGGCGTCCACACCGCGCTGCCGTTCCTCGCGCGCGTCGTCACCCGCGTGCCGGGGATGGCGACACTGGCTGCCTTCGTGACCGGCGTGCTGACGGTCGCGGTGTCGCCCATCGGGCTGCTCGGCGTCGTGCCGCTCGTCCTCGGCGGCGTGGTCCTCGACCTGGCGCTGCCGTTCCGGCGGGACGCCCCCGTCCGCCCGGCCCGGGTCCTGCTCGCCGGCGCCGTTACCGGTGCGGTGCTCTTCGTCGTCGCCCTCCCGGTGTTCTCGCCCGAGCACCTCGTTCCGCCGGTGCTCGTCGCCACGCTGTTGGGCCGGGTGGTGGGGGAGCTCGCGG